>CAIWPS010000530.1 GCA_903914615.1 uncultured beta proteobacterium
GAGTACAGGCGCTGACCGCTTGGCGTCAGCACCGCTTGGGTCAGCCCGTAGCGGCGCTCCCAGACGCGCAGCGTGGCCACCGGCATGCGCAGCATCCGCGCCACGGCGCCGCTGCGATGAAGCGAGGTATCCGCCGTGACCATGATTGCAGGAACAGGACCGGGCACAGATGACTTCGAAGTTTTCACCAGAGGTCTCGCATGACGCCACAGTGGCATGGAGTCTATCGTGATAGAACGTCGATTTGATTGACAAGAAATGGGTATGAATCGGACATGCCCTAGACTCCACGGCATGTCGTTCCGAGATCGTCAGCCTGTCGCGGTGACGGTTACCGGCCGTTCCGGGGCCACCGTGGCGCTTGCGCTCGCGCGGGTGCGGCGCACGGGCGGAGAACGCGCGAAGGCCCTTGCTGCCTGCCGAGGCTTGCGGTGACGGCGCGCAGCGCGGGCTTTCGCGGCAACAAGGCCGCGCTGCCCAGCAAGCCGTGCGCCGGCTGCGGTCTGGCGATGAGCTGGCGGCGCCGCTGGGCCAGGAACTGGGCCGATGTGAAGTACTGCTCCGACGCCTGCCGGCGCCACAAGGCCGCACGTGGCTGAGCTGCGCTGCCTGGTCCTCGTGTTGGGCGACCAGCTCGACCTGGATGCGGCGGCCTTCGACGGCTTCGATGCGGACGTCGACGCCGTGTGGATGGCCGAGGTGGCCGGGGAGTCGACCCATGTCTGGTCGAGCAAGCCGCGCTCCGCGATGTTTCTGGCGGCGATGCGCCACTTCGCGCAGGCGCTGCAAGCCGAAGGCCGCCCGCTGCACTACACCCGGCTGGACGCGCCCGGCAATGCGGGCTCGTTGGCTGCGCAGCTGCAGGCCGACATCCTGCGCCTGAAGCCGGCCCGCCTGGTGATGGCCGCGCCGGGCGACTGGCGGGTGCTGCAGGCGATCAAGGCCGCGGCCGCATCGCACGGCCTGCCGCTGGACATCCGCGAAGACCGCCACTTCTTCGTCACGGTCCGCGAGTTTGCGGCGCATGCCCGAAGCCGCAAGTCGCTGCGCATGGAGTATTTTTACCGCGAGCAGCGCAGGCGGCACGGCGTCCTGATGCAGGGCGATGAGCCCGTCGGCGGCCAGTGGAACTTCGACGCTGCCAACCGCGAGGCCTTCGGTGTTGCAGGGCCAGGTGCTGTGCCACCGCGCGCGGTCTTCCGGCCCGATGCGTTGACCCGCGAGGTCATGGCCCTGGTCAACACGCGCTTCGCCGGGCACCCCGGCCGCCTTGACAGCTTTGCCTGGCCGGTGACGCGCGCGCGGGCGCTGCAGTCCTTGCAAGCCTTCATCCGGGATCGCCTGCCGCTCTTCGGCCGCTACCAGGACGCGATGTGGCCCGGCGACCCGTGGCTGTACCACGCGCACCTGTCGGCCGCGCTCAACCTGAAGCTGCTGAATCCGCGCGAGGTGGTGGCAGCGGCCGAAGCGGCGCACCGCGACGGGCACGCGCCGCTGGCCAGCGTCGAGGGTTTCATCCGGCAGATCCTGGGCTGGCGCGAGTACGTGCGCGGCGTCTACTGGACCCAGATGCCCGGGTACCTGCAGCGCAACGCCCTCGATGCGCAGCAGGACCTGCCGGCCTGGTTCTGGACCGGTGCCACCGACATGGCCTGCCTGCGCGACGCCTTGGCGCAGACGCTCGAGCACGGCTATGCCAACCACATCCAGCGGCTGATGGTCACGGGTCTGTACACGCTGATGCTCGGAGTGCAGCCCCAGCAGGTCCACGCCTGGTACCTGGCGGTGTACGTCGACGCGGTGGAGTGGGTGGAACTGCCCAACACCCTGGGCATGAGCCAGTACGCCGACGGCGGCGTGATGGGCAGCAAGCCCTACATCGCCACCGGCAAGTACATCCAGCGCATGAGCCCGCACTGCAAGGCTTGCCGCTACGACCCCGCACAGCGCAGCGGCGACAGCGCGTGTCCGTTCACGACGCTGTACTGGGACTTCCTGATGCGCCATCAAGCGGCGCTGGCAAAGAACCCGCGCATGGCGCTGCAGGTGAAGAACGTGGCGCGCCTGACCGATGGGCAGAAGCAGGCGGTCGGCGAACGCGCGGCGGCCATCCGCCGCGGCGAGGTCGGGGCCGAAGCCGGGCTCGCGCGCCATGCATGAGACCTTCGCGCCCACGCTCGCCGCGGCGCGGGCCCGCATCGCGGCCGTCCGGCCGGCCGCCTACGCGCGCACACGCAACGCGCTCGGTGGCGCCGTCAGCCGGTTGTCGCCGTACATCACGCATGGCTTCGTCACGCTGGCCGAGGTGCTGGCCGGCGTGGCCAGCCGGCATCCGCTGGACGTGCAGCACAAGTTCGTCTACGAGCTCGGCTGGCGCGCCTATTTCCGCCATGTCTGGCAGCACCGCGGCAGCGGCATCCTGCAGTCGCTGCACGAGGGTCCGCTGCCCGAGGCGGCCTACGCCCGCGAACTGCCGGCCGACATCCGCCGGGCCTGCACGGGCGTGCCCGTGGTGGACGAGGCCGTGCGAACGCTGTACGCCACGGGCATGCTGCACAACCACGCGCGCATGTGGCTGGCCAGCTACTTGGTGCATGTGCGCAAGGTGCACTGGCGCGCCGGCGCCGACTGGCTGTACGGCCACCTGCTCGACGGCGACCTGGCCAGCAACCACCTCAGCTGGCAGTGGGTGGCGGGCACGGGCAGCAGCAAACCGTACCTGTTCAACGCCGACAACGTGGCCCGTCACGCGCCCGCGCCGTGGCACAGCCCGGGAAGCGTGGTCGACCAGTCCTATGCCGCGCTGGATCGGATGGCGCGCCAGCCACCGCTGGTCTCGCACCCCGGGCCGGGCGCCGGGCAGGGCTGCGCCGCGAGCGCTGAACCACCGCTGCTGTCCTGTGCCCCGGAAGACCTGGCTTGCACGGCGCCGCAGGCCGCGAATGTGGCCGGCCGCGACGTCTGGCTCGTGCACCCCTGGAGCCTTGGCGCGCTACCTGCCGCCTGGGGCCGCGATGCGGTGGCTGTCGGTGTCTTTGTGGCCGACTTCCACCGCGCCTGGCCCTGGAGTGCGCAGCGCTGGCGCTTCGCAGGCAGCCGCATGGCCGAACTCGCCACGGCGCGGTGGCACGGCGACGCCGCCGCCATCGGCGCGGCATTGAAGGGCGCGCGCAGCGTGCGCAGCATCGACGAGCCGCACCTCGCCCCCTGGCTGGCCACCTGGGCCGCGTGCGACGCCGCGCCGGCCCTGTTCCCGCGCGTCGACCGCCGCTGCGAGTCGTTCTCGGCATGGTGGACCTGCGCTACGCGTGGCCTTGGCTCGGCCGCAGACCTGTTGGCCGGCTGCGAGATGCCGTCTTGGTGACTGCGCCGATGACTGAGCCGATGCCGCCGCTGACCGCGCAGTAAGACGGCGCATGCCTGCGCTGCCGGCGCGAGGTCGGCTGCTACCGCCGCCTGAAGCTGCTGCGACCCGATACACCGGGGTGCCTTGCAGACGTCAGCGATGCTGCCTTGCCGCTGCTGCCCGGCGCCGCGCGCGAGCCACTGCCGCCGCGCTTGCACATGTGCGGCCGCGACGTTGAACGGCTCGGCGGCGCAAGGGCCTTCCGCCTGCACCCGCCAGGCCCGCAGCGACCGCCGTCCCGGGACCAGGCGCCCCTTTGAACTCAACGGCCCAGGCAGCCAGAAGGTGCGGGCCGTGATCGAGACGAGGAGGTTGCCACTTCCCTCTCTTTGGGCGCATGCGTCTGCTGCAGTCGCGTATTGGCGGACCGTCGTGGGGCGACAATCAGGCAAAGGTCGCGTGAGGTTCGTCGCGCCGAGCAGCGCTATCACCAGCGCTGTCAACCCGGCGTCCTTGGCCAAAACGACAAAGGCCCTCCGAAGAAGGCCTTTGCGAATCAAAAACTTACGTTTTCTTGTCTTGGCTCCCCGACCTGGGCTCGAACCAGGGACCTACGGATTAACAGTCCGGCGCTCTACCAACTGAGCTATCGGGGAACAGCCTTGCAGTATAGCTTGACCGCGCAGGCCGCTCAGAGGTCGACCTGCATCGACGCGCGCCAGGTGCGCGGGGCAAGTGGGAACAAGTACACATGCTGGTACTGGTAAGGCGACTCGCGCCAGGCCCGGCGGTTGGTGGCGTTGTCCAGGCCCAGTTGCCAGGTCAGTGCGGTCGTGCCGACGCGGGTCTGGTAGCGCGCACCCAGGTCCCAGCGCGTCCAGCCGGGGATGTGCAGGCTGTTGTCCGGCAGCACCTCGCGGCTGCCTTCGTAGACCAGGCCTGCCTGCAGGCGCAGCCCGGGCAGGCCGGCGACGGCATGGCTGGCACCCAGCTTGAGGGTCTGGTCGGGCACGTTGGTGGGGCGGCGGCCGTTCAGCGCTGCGTCGCTGTTGCCACCCAGCGTGGCCCGCAGCACCATCGCGCTGCCCTGCAATGTCAGCGAGCCAGCCGTCCAGCGCAGCTGTGCTTCCAGGCCGCGGTTGTGCAGGGTACCGTCGGGCCGCGTCGTGATGCACGCGGCAGGGTTCACGTCGCAACCGGCGCTGACGTCGTCGAACTGCGGCTGGCGGATGTCGAAGCCGGTCAGGCCCCAGGACAGGGTCGCTGTACTTTTCTTCATGCCCAGCTCGATCTGCCGGCTCTTCAGCGCGGGCAGGGGCTGGCCAGGGTTGGTGTAGCCCGGCCGGTTGGGCGCGACTGCAGATTCCACGCCCTGGCCCCAGCTGGCGTAGACCAGCGCCTCGGGGCTCGGCGCCCAGGTGCCTGCCAGCCACGGCGTCGTGAAGGACTGCGGATAGTCGGTGGCCTGGCTGCCGTCGGTCTGCACGCTGGCGCGGTGCAGCTGCGTGTGGCGCAGGCCCAGCCACATTCCCAGGGCCTCGCTCAGCTGCAGGCGGTCCCGCGCATAGAGCTCGGTCGATCGCTCGGTGCGGTTCGTGTTGGCGATGGTGCCCAGGTCGGCGGGCAGGCTCGGCACCAGGGTCAGGCCGTCGACCGTGCCGCTGCCGACGATGACGCTGTCGTCGGCCTGCGGCTGCGTGCGCAGCGTGAAGCGCGTGGCCAGCGCTCCGGCGGTGAGCTCGTGCACCCAGGCACCCGTGGCCAGGCGGCCCTGCACGTGAGCGTCCAGCGCGGTCGACTGGCGGCGCTCGCCGTCGCTGCGGAAGTCGTAGAAGTCGAAGCTGCCGTCGGAACAGTAGCGGTCGTAGTTGCCTTCCTTCGAGCAGCCGTAGGCATAGGCCAGCCGGTCATCGCTGTGCAGCTTCTGCACGGCGGCATGCGCCACCAGCTGCCAATCGCCCGCCAGCTGCTGGTGCAGCCGCAGCGAGCCAGTGTTGCCTTCCAGCACCACCGGCAGCGACCAGGGCTGGTTGTTCAGGTTGATGCGAGGGTCGACGTTCGACGCACTGGGCAGCACCGGGCCCAGCAGGCTGAAGCCGGGCACGCTGCGCTGCGACTGGCGGCTGCTCTCGACTTCGGCCTCGATCAGGGTGCCCCCGATCGGGCGCCAGTCGCCGGCCAGCGCGACGAGGCTGCGCCGGCCGCGGTCGTCACGCACCTGCGGGTCCAGCGCTTCGGCCACCACGTTCAGCCTCACGCCGAAGGCGCCGTCGGTGCCGAGGCGCTGGCCCAGGTCGGCCCACGCGCTGGCCGTGCCGTCCTGGCGCCAGCCGATGCCGGCTGAACGCTGGTTGCCTTCGGGCCGCTTGACGACCAGGTTCACCAGGCCGCCCGGCGCGCTGGTGCCGGCCTGGATGCCGCTGGTGCCCTTGAGCACCTCGACGCGCGCCTTGTTGTCCAGCGGCAGGCTGGTCTCGCCGTTGATGGGCAGGCCGTCGCGCAGGAAGTTGTAGCGGTTGTCGATGGCCATGCCGCGCACGGCGAAGGTGGTCCAGTAACCATCGGCGTTGTAGGCGTCGCTGATCGATGCGTCGTAGCGCGTCAGCGCGGCCAGGCCGGTGCCGCCGCCATCGCGAAGCTGCTCCTGGGCCGTGACGCTGGCCTGCAGCGGGCTGCGCGACAGCGGCACGTCGCCGAAGCCGCCGACGGCCGCCGCAGCGGTCGCCGTGCGGCCGGTGATGACGACGCTGGTGGGGGCGGCAGCGTCGGTGGCGGCGGTCTGTGCCAGGGCCGCCAGCGGCGGGGCGGCCGCCGTTGCCAGGCACAGGGCCAGTCGCCCGAGCCGAAGCGCGTTGAGCGCAAGTGGGTGGTACTGGGATGCCATCGTGTATTTCCGTGCGATGGCAGGGTGGCGGGCACGCCGTACCGCGCCAGCGCGGTACTTCGGCCTTGCTTCCCTGCGCGAGGATTACCTCGGGCCTGTGAAATGAACACAGGCACAGTCAGGTTCAAAGGGACTTTCTCAGCCGGGCCATGACAGCCCAGCACCCCTAGCGGACGCTCCACGGTGTGGAGCGAACGGCCATTGTGACCGAAGGCCCGGGCCGACGTCGCCTTCTGCCGTAGTCTTGTGGCTTGCAGGCGCAGGCCTCGGCCACCCCGGAGACCGTGATGCAGACCGTTCAACTCTACGCAGGCGTGCTGGGCCTGCTGTTCGTCGCGCTCAGCGTCCGGACGCTGAGACTGCGGCGGCGCATGCAGGTGGCCGTCGGCGATGGCGGCAACATCGTGATGCTGCGCGCCATGCGTGTGCATGCGAACTTTGCCGAGTACGTGCCGCTGTGTCTCGTGCTGCTCTACCTGCTGCAGTCGCAAGGAGCGGGCGCCCTGGTCCTCCACGTTCTCGGCACCGGCCTGGTGGCGGGCCGCCTGTCCCATGCCTATGGTGTCAGCGGGGAACCCGAGAATTTTCGTTTTCGCGTCGTCGGCATGGCCTTGACACTCGGCGTGCTCGTCAGCGCGAGTGTGGGTCTGCTGGTCGGGGCGGCCAGGGCCCACTGAGTCGACCCGCAGCCTCTGGCCGGCGGGTCGCTGACCAGGCCCGGGCTTGGAGGGCGAGGTGCTGAATCGCGGGTGCGCGCGCTAGTCGAAGACCGGTGACTCCACGCCCAGCACCTTGTGAAGCTTGGGGCTGGTGGTGGTGTACTGCAGCAGCACGCGCTTGTCGGGGAAGACGTAGGGCGAGGCGCCGAAGGCGGCCAGTGCGGCCTCGTGGAAGCCCGACAGGATGAGCTTCTTCTTGCCCGGGTAGATGTTGACGTCGCCGACGGCGAAGATGCCGGGGATGCTGGTTTCGAACTTCTCGGTGTCGACGACGATCTGCTTGCGCTCCAGCGCAAGGCCCCATTCGGCGATGGGCCCGAGCTTGGGGCTGAGGCCGAAGAACACCAGCAGCAGGTCCAGCGGCAGCACGCGCGTGACGCCATCGGCGCCCGTGAGCTTCAGCCGCGTCAGCCGGCCGGCGTCTTCCTCGAAGCCGGTGACCTGGCCGACGACGAACTGCATCTCGTAGGCCTCGCACAGGTCGCGCATCTTCTGCACGCTGGCCGGCGCAGCGCGGAAGGCATCGCGGCGGTGCACCAGGATCACGCTCTCGGCCTTGTGCGGCCCGTCCTGCGCGAAGTTCAGCGCCCAGTCCAGCGCCGAGTCGCCGCCGCCCACGATGACCAGGTTCCGGCCCGCGAACTGCGCCGGCTGCTTGACGCGGTAGAACAGCTGCGTGTCCAGGAAGCGCTCGATGCCATCGACCTTCAGCGTGCGCGGCTGGAACGAGCCCACGCCGCCGGCGATGAAAACCGTCTTGGTCAGGAACTGCGTGCCCTTGGAGGTCTCGACGAAGAAGCGGCCGTCGTCGCGCCGCTGCACCGCCGTGACTTCCTGGCCCAGGTGAAAGGTGGCGCCGAAGGGCTCGATCTGCTTGAGCAGGCTGTTCGTGAGTTCCTGGCCCGTGCAGACCGGCACGGCCGGGATGTCGTAGATGGGCTTGTCGGGGTAGAGCTCGACGCACTGGCCGCCGGGGTAGGCCAGGCTGTCGACGATGTGGGCCTTGATCTCCAGCAGGCCGAGTTCGAACACCTGGAACAGCCCGACCGGCCCGGCGCCGACGATCACGGCGTCGGTTTCGACCGGCGTGTCGTGGCGGTTCGCGGTGGCGGTGATGGCCGGGTCGAGGTCGTGCTTCATGCGGCGCTCAGCGGGCCAGCTGGTCGAGCTTGTCCTTCACGTCCTTCCAGGCGTCGGCGTCGGCCAGGGCCGGCTTGCGCTTGGTGATGCTGGGCCAGTTGCGCGACAGGTCGGCGTTGAGCTTGATGAACTTCAGCTGCTCGGTGGGCACGTCTTCCTCGGGCAGGATGGCATTGACCGGGCATTCGGGAATGCACACCGCGCAGTCGATGCATTCGTCAGGGTCGATGACCAGCATGTTGGGCCCCTCGCGGAAGCAATCCACGGGGCAGACATCCACGCAGTCGGTGTACTTGCAGCGGATGCACGATTCGAGAACAACGTGGGTCATGGGAGCAGGCTCGGTGGGATGACACGCAGACGGGGCCGATGGCCCCGGCTACACCAACCCACGATTTTACGTTGCGCAGGCGGGGGCCCGGGCTTGCGCGGGCTCAAGCCCAGGGGTCTTTGCCGGCGCGGCGAGGGCTTGTGCCCCGGCGCCAACGGTCACCACCGTGGGACGGCCTGCATGCAGCACCGCGGCCGCACCCAGGTCGGCCAGCCGGTGGTCGCTGGCCAGGCGGTCGGGCCAGCCGGCGCGCGAGACCACGCACACCGCTGCGTCGGCAGGCCAGCCGGACTGGCGCAACTTGCGGCCCAAGGCGCCGAGCTGGCGGCCGGCCATGTAGAAGACTTCGGTGTCGGCGTGCCGGCCGGCCTGCAGTTGGCCCTGCTGGGTCATCGCGGTGGCCAGGCTGACGCTGCGGCCGCTGCCGCGGCGGGTGAGCGGGCGCTGCGTGTCGGCGGCCGCGGCGATGGCCGCGGTGACGCCGGGCACCACCTCGCATTCGATGCCGGCGGCAGCCAGCGCCTGCAGCTCTTCTTCCAGGCGGCCGAAGATGCTGGGGTCGCCGCCCTTCAGCCGCACCACGACGCGATGCTGGCGCGCGCAGCGCACCAGCAAGGCATCGATGGTGGCCTGGTCGGTGCTGGCGCGAGCCGGTCGCCCATCGGGCCCCGGCGAAGCTGAGAAACCGCGCTTGCCGACGTCGAGCCAGCGCGCCTGCGGCGCGAGCTCGCGCAGCGCGGGGTCGGTGAGGGCGTCGAACAGCACCACCTCGGCCTGCCCCAGCCAGTGCGCCCCGCGCAGGGTGATGAGGTCGGCGGCCCCCGGGCCGGCGCCGACGAAGACGACACGACCCGGCTTCATGCCGCGTCGGCCACTGCTTTCACCAGCAGCGCGCCGCTGGTGCGGTGGCTGGCCGGGTCGACGACGATGAGCGCGCCGCCGACGCGGTTGCGGGTGTAGGGCGCCAGCGGCAGCGGCTGCTGCAGCTCGAACACGACCTCGCCGATGTCGTTGACGGCCAGGGTCTGGGCGGCGGCAGGCTGCAGGGTGTGGATGTCCAGCCGGTGCGTGATCGCCGCCAGCCGTGCCTGCACCCAGCGGTTGCCGTGGCGCACCCAGTACTTGCGGCCCGGCGTGGCGGGCTCGGTGTCCAGCCAGGCCAGCGTGGCGCTGAAGCGGCGCGCCGGCGCCAGCGTGCCGGGCGCGGACAGCCAGTCGCCGCGCGAGACGTCAAGCTGGCGGTCCAGCACCACGCCGGCCGACTGCCCCGCCGTGGCCGCCGCGATGGCGCTGCCGGCGCGCCGCAGCGCCGTCACCCTGGCGCGCTCGCCGCTGGGGAAGACCTGCAGCGCATCGCCCACCCGCACCTGCCCCTGCGCGATGCGCCCCCACAGCACGCGCGGCTGCTCGCCCACGCCGGGGCCGGCGGAAGTCTCGCGGGCCACGTACTGCACGGGCAGGCTGAAGGGGGCGTCGGTTCGTTCCTGCGCCGTCGGCAGGCCTTCGAGGATCTGCAGCAGCGTCGGCCCGTGGTACCAGGCCACGTCCATCGGCGTCGTCACGTTGTCGCCGCGCAGCGCCGACACCGGCACGATGCCAGCCGGCACGACGCCCGCTTCGGCCGCAAACGCCGACAGCGCCGAGGCGACGGCGCCGAAGGCCGGCCCGGGGTCGGCGACGGCGTCGAGCTTGTTGACGGCGAAGACGATGCTGGGCACGCGCAGCAGCTGCGCCAGCAGGGTGTGCCGGCGCGTCTGCGGCAGCAGTTGCAGCGGCCGTGCCGCCAGGTCGAGCTTGGTGATGTCCACCAGCACCACCGCGGCGTCGCTGCCCGCAGCCGCGGTGACCATGTTGCGCGTGTACTGCTCGTGGCCGGGCGCGTCGGCGATGATGAACTTGCGCTGCGGCGTCGCGAAGTAGCGGTAGGCGACGTCGATGGTGATGCCCTGCTCGCGCTCGGCCTCCAGGCCGTCGGTGAGCAGGCTGAGGTCGATGGGTGCGCCCGCGGCGCGCACATGCAGGTGGTCGAGCTGGTCGGCCAGGATGGCGCGGCTGTCGAACAGCAGGCGGCCGATGAGCGTGCTCTTGCCGTCGTCGACGCTGCCGGCGGTCAGGAAGCGCAGCGCCTTGTGCGGGAACTGGGGCTGGGGCAGGGCAGACATCAGAAATAGCCTTCCTTCTTGCGCCGTTCCATCGACGCGTCGGACGTGCGGTCGTCCATGCGCGTGGCGCCGCGCTCGCTGACGGTGACGGTCAGCGTCTCGGCGACGATCTCGACGGCGCTGGCGGCGTCGCTTTCCACCGGGCAGGTGCAGGTCATGTCACCGACGGTGCGAAAGCGCACCGGCAGTGTTTCCACGGTCTCGCCGGGCTGCACCGGCGTCACCGGCGTCACCGGCACCAGCAGGCCGCGGCGGCGCACGACCTCGCGCTCGTGGCTGTAGTACAGGCCCGGCAGCGGGATGCGCTCGCGCGCCAGGTAGAGCCAGACGTCGAGCTCGGTCCAGTTGCTGATGGGAAAGGCGCGGAAATGCTCGCCCGGCTTGATGCGGGTGTTGAACAGCGTCCACAGCTCGGGCCGCTGTTCCTTGGGCTGCCACTGGCCGAAGCTGTCGCGGTGGCTGAAGATGCGTTCCTTGGCGCGCGCCTTCTCCTCGTCGCGGCGGGCGCCGCCGATGAGGCAGTCGTAGCGGTGTTCCTCGATGGCCTCGAGCAGGGCCACGGTCTGGTGGCCGTTGCGCGATTCCAGCGGGTCGGCCAGGCGCACCGTGCCGCGGCGGATGCTGTCCTCGACGCTGCCCACCACCAGCCGCTCGCCCATCTCGGCGACGCGGCGGTCGCGGAACTCGATCACCTCGGGGAAGTTGTGGCCGGTGTCCACGTGCAGCAGCGGGAAGGGCAGCCGCCCCTGGAAGTCGCTGCCGACGGCATGCTGCTTGAAGGCCTTCTCGGCCAGGCGCAGCACCACGCAGGAATCCTTGCCGCCGCTGAACAGCAGCGCCGGCCGCTCGAAGCTGGCCGCCACCTCGCGCAGGATGAAGATCGCCTCCTCCTCCAGCCCGTCGAGGTGCTGGTGGTCCAGGCCGGGCAGCAGGTGTTCCAGGCTTGCGGGGGCGTTCATGCCGTCACTTCCTTGGTTTCAGGCCGGCCGACATGCAGGCCGCATTCCTTGGCGTCCTCGTTCTCCCACCACCAGCGGCCGGCGCGGAAGTCCTCACCCAGCGCCACGGCGCGGGTGCAGGGCTCGCAGCCGATGCTGGGGTAGAACTCGTCGTGCAGCGGGTTGGTCGGCACCTCGTGCAGGGCGATGTAATGCCAGACGTCGTTCCAGCTCCAGTCGGCCAGCGGGCTGAACTTGGCGCGGCCGTTGTCGTCGACGGCGCTGAAAGGTACTTCGGCTCGCGCGCCCGACTGTTCGCGCCGAAGCCCGGTGATCCAGGCCGTGCGGCCCTGCAGCGCGCGGCCGAGTGGCTCGACCTTGCGCAGCGCGCAGCAGGCCTTGCGCAGCTCGATGCTGCGGCGCATCGGCAGCTCGCCGTGGCGGGCGACGAAGTGCACCACCTGCTCGGGCACCGGCTGCCATGGCTCGATGGCCAGGCCGTAGTGAGCCTCGATGCGCGGGATGAGCGCCAGCGTCGGCGCCGGCAGCAGGCCGGTCTGCAGCGTGGCCAGCGCGATGGGCAGGCCATGGCGGGCGATGAGGTCGGTGAGCACCATGTCCTCGGCGCCCAGGCTGGTGGTGAAGACGACGCGGCCGCTGTGCTGCTCGGCGGCCTGCTGCAGCACCGCCAGTGCGTGCGCGACGCGTTCGTCGAAGCCCGGCGTGGCACGGGCGTAGAGCGCAATGGCACGGCTCACGGCAGCACCCCAGGTACCGCGGCGCTGCGTTCGGGCGGCACGGTCTGGTAGTGGGTGTCGAACCAGCCCAGCGCGCGTTGCGCCGTCTCGAGCTTCTGGTCGGCGCGCATCTGCACGGCGTCGAAGCCGCAGCGGCGCAGCAGCGGCAGCATGTCGGCCAGCACCTCGCCGGTGGCGTGGATTGCGCCGCCGTAGCGCAGGCGGCCGCGCAGCAGCACGGCCTGCGAATAGGCGCGGCCGTCGGTCCACTTCGGGAAGTGCAACACCACGGCGGCATGGCCGCGGATCTCGTCGGCGCGCGCCAGCACGTCGGCATCGTTGGGCAGTTGCAGCGCGTCCGCGGGCAGGCTGGCTTCGGGGGCGATGAATTGCATGCGGTGCACCTCAGGCGGCCAAGGCGGTGGACCGCCGCACCGCGTCGGCGGCATGGCGGAAGGGCAGGGGGCCCAGGCGCCGCGAGGTGTCGATGAAGCGCTCGCCCAGCTGCCGTTCGCGCAGGTAGGTGCCGATGACGGCCTCGATGACGTCGGGCACCTCGTCGGCGGCAAAGGAAGGGCCGATGACCTTGCCTGCCAGCGCCGGCCCGCTGAGGGCGCTGCCGTCGGCGCCGGCGACCGTCACCTGGTACCACTCGCTGCCGTCCTTGTCGACGCCCAGGATGCCGATGTGGCCGCTGTGGTGGTGGCCGCAGCTGTTGATGCAGCCGCTGATGTGGAGGTCGATGTCGCCGATGTCGTGCAGCTCGTCGAGGTCGTCGAAGCGCTCGGCGATGGCGGCGGCGATGGGGATGGAACGCGCGTTGGCCAGCGCGCAGAGGTCGCCGCCGGGGCAGGCGATCATGTCGGTGAGCAGGCCGATGTTGGGCGTGGCGAAGCCGTCCTCGCGCGCCTGCAGCCACAGCGCGCGCAGCTCGCTCTCGGGCACCCAGGGCAGCAACAGGTTCTGGTCGTGGCTGACGCGCAGTTCGCCCTGGCTGTAGCGCTCGGCCAGCGCGGCGGCAGCGTCCATCTGGTCGGCGGTGACGTCGCCCGGCGGCAGCCCGGCGCGCTTGAGCGAGAGCGTCACCGCGCGGTAGCCGGCCAGCCGGTGCGGGTGCACGTTGCGCTGCAGCCAGCGCGTGTAGGCAGGCAGCGCGTCGCCGGCCGGGCGCGCCGCGGGTGGAGCCTCTGCAGTGACGGGGTCGACGAAGCCGGCGGCGACACGCGCCAGTTCACTTTCGGGCAGGACGGGCGTGGCCGGGTCCGCCAGCAGCGCTTCGAACTCGCGGTTCACGGCGTCGACGAAGCGCTGGCCTTCGGCCTTGACGAGGATCTTGATGCGCGCCTTGTACATGTTGTCGCGGCGGCCGTAGAGGTTGTAGACGCGCACCACGGCCTCGATGTAGACGAGGATCTGCTGCCAGGGCACGAAGTCGCGGAAGGGCGTGGCGATGACCGGCGTGCGGCCCATGCCGCCGCCCACGGCGACGCGAAAGCCGACTTCGCCCGCTGCGTTGCGGTGCAGGCGCAGGCCGATGTCGTGCCAGTCGGTGGCGGCGCGGTCCTCGCGCGCGCCGGTCACCGCGATCTTGAACTTGCGCGGCAGGAAGGCGAATTCCGGGTGCAGCGTGCTCCACTGGCGCAGCAGTTCGCAGTAGGGCCGGGGGTCGACTTCCTCGTCGGGCGCAATCCCGGCGAAAGCGTCGCTGGTGGTGTTGCGAATGCAGTTGCCGCTGGTTTGGATGCCGTGCATGTCCACCGCGGCCAGCAGTTCCATGACGTCGGCCGAGCGCTCGAGCGGGATCCAGTTGAACTGCAGGTTCTGCCGTGTCGTGAAGTGGCCGAAGCCACCGCGCTCCGTCGCGGTGCCGGCGTCCTGCAGGTCGAACTCGCGCGCGATGCGGGCCAGCTGGCGCAGCTGGGTGCTGCTCAGCTCGCCGTAGGGCACGGCCACGCGCAGCATGGGTGCGTGGCGCTGCACGTACCAGCCGTTCTGCAGGCGCAGCGGGCGGAACTCCTCGCCGCCCAGCTCACCCGCCAGGTGGCGCTTCAACTGGTCGCGGTACTGCGCGGCGCGGGCGCGGACGAACTGGCGGTCGGATTCGTTGTAGCGGTACATGCGATACGTGGAACTGGGGAACCGGCGGCAACGCGCGGCAGCGGGTCGGCGGCGCCGTCCCAGGCTGCGCAATGTAGGCGCACCGCCCCGGTCGAGGAACTACAAAGAAGTGCCTTGCATATGCGTCTGAAGAATTAGCAGATGGCACCGTGCCGGCGGGCCGCGCTTCCTAGAATGCGCGATGACCCAAGATACCGACGCCGTGACGCGGGGGCGCGGCTTGCGCCTTTGGTCGGCGCTGACGCTGGTCGCCCTGCTGGCCGCCTGCCAGTCCGTGCCGCTGCAGACGCCACCACCCGCGCTGCCCGCGCCGACGGCCCCCGAGCCGCCTCCCGTCGTCAAGCCGCCGCCACGCGCGCCGCGCATCGGCCTGGCCCTGGGTGGCGGTGCCGCACGAGGTTTCGCCCACATCGGCGTGATCCAGGTGCTGGAAGAAGCCGGCATACGGCCCGACCTCGTCGTCGGCACCTCGGCCGGCAGCCTGCTCGCGGCGATGTATGCCTCGGGCAAGACCGGGCAGGAGATGGCGCAATTGGCGCAGGCCATGGACGAGGGCGCCATCACCGATTGGGCCTTCCCGTCGCGCGGCCTCATCCGCGGCGAGGCGCTGGCGCGCTATGTGCGCGAGCAGACCGGTGGCCGCACCATCGAGCAGATGAAGCTGCCGCTGGGCATCGTCGCCACCGACCTGGACAGCGGCGCGCCCATCCTCTTCCAGCGCGGCGACACCGGCGCCGCGGTGCGCGCCAGCAGCGCCGTGCCGGCGGTCTTCCAGCCGGTGAAGATCGGCCTGCGCGAGTATGTCGACGGCGGCCTGGTGTCGCCGGTGCCGGTGCGATTCGCCCGCCAGATGGGCGCCGAGATGGTGATCGCCGTGGACATCTCCTCGCCGCCCGACGGCAACGCCACCGGCGACATGATGAAGCTGCTGCTGCAGACCTTCGCCATCATGGGCCAGAGCATCAACCATTTCGAACTGCGCGACGCCGACATCGTGCTGCGGCCGTCCCTCGCCGGCGTCTCCAGCGCCGACTTCACGGCGCGGCTGAAGGCCATCCAGGCCGGACGGGAAGCGGCCTTGCGGCAGCTGCCCGAGATACGTGCGAGGATCGCCGCGCTGTCCCACTGACCGCTGCCATCAAGGAAGACGGGATCGAAGGTGACGCCGGGCCTGAAAAGAAAAAGGGCTCGGCGGTGAAGCCGAGCCCAAAAACCTTCCACACGAGAGGCCCGGGACGCATCCCGGGCAAGGTGTAGAGACTGGCGCGCCGGAAAAGTTCAGTCCGGCACGCGCAGCGTGCTCGCCTTACGCGGCCTTCTTGCCCTTGGCGGCAGCTTGCGTGGCCTTGACGGCCGTGTTGGTGATCGCCGTGAAGTTGGCTTCCGCCACTTCGGTGGCCTGCTTGGCGGCCTTGTGCACGCTTTCGTAGGCGTTGTTGGCGGCGGCAACGGCCGACTTCACCAGCGCCACGGCGCTTTCCGTGCCGGCGGGAGCATTCTTGACGGCGCCGTCCACCAGCGCCAGCACCTTCTTCTGGCTGTCGGCCAGGGTCGACTCGGTCGCCTTGGTGAATTCGGCATTCGTGCCGGCGACGATGTCGTACAGGTGGCGGCTGTAGGCGGCAGCCTTCTCGGCGGCGGGTTGCAGCAGGCCGGCCTGCAGCGCCAGCAGTTCCTGCGCGTCCTTGACCGACAGCGCGGCCTGGGTCGTTTCAGCGACTTCGCTCAGCGTGGTCTTGGCGACCTGCAGGTTCAGTTCGACCAGCTTCTCGACGCCTTCGAAAGCCTTGTGGGTCAGGCCGAAGAGGGTTTCGATGGAGGCCTTCTGGGCAGCGACGAATTGTTCAGCGGTAAAGGTGGTCATGGTGCATCTCCGTTGGGTGGGTAAAGGGTGAACGTGCTGCGCCTTCCGAACAACTTTGCTGCGCTGCAACATGGAACGAAGTATAGGGTTTCCGCCAAGGCGCGCAAGCGATTTTTGCTGCGCTGCAACATTCTAGGGGTGGCTTTCTAGAATCCGCCCCGTGCTCGCCTTCCACTCCGACGCCTTCGTGCTGCCACTGCCGCCCGGGCACAGCTTCCCGATGAGCAAGTACCGGTTGCTGCGCGAAGCCGTGGAGCAGACGCTGCCGGCCATCCGTGTCGTCGAAGCGCCGCCGGCCAGCGACGGCGAACTGGCCCTGGCCCACGAACCGGCGTGGATCTCGGCCGTGGCCGAGGGCACGATGAGCGCGGCGCAACAGCGCGAGATCGGCTTCCCCTGGTCGCCGCGCATGGCGGAGCGCTCGCGGCGCTCGGTGGGCGCCACCATCGCCGCGGCAAGGGCGGCGCTGTTCCAGGGGGAGGGCGTGGCCGCCAACCTGGCCGGCGGCACCCATCACGCCCACGCCCACAAGGGCTCGGGCTACTGTGTCTTCAACGACGTCGCGGTGGCGGCGCGGCTGATGCAGGCGGAATGGCACCGCCAGCATCGCCGCCTGCTGCGCGTGTGCGTGATCGACCTCGACGTGCACCAGGGCAACGGCACCGCCGCGATCTTCCGCGACGACCCCACGGTGTTCACGCTGTCGCTGCATGGCGCGCGCAACTTCCCGTTTCGCAAGGAGGCCAGCGACCTCGACGTCGAACTGCCCGACGGCTGCGCCGACGCGCCCTACCTGCAGGCACTGGATGCGGCGCTGGACCAGGCCTGGTCGATGCAGGCCGCATCGCCTCCGGGCCTGGCCTTCTACCTCGCCGGCGCGGACCCGCACGAAAACGACCGCCTCGGCCGCCTGAAGATCAGCAGCGCCGGCCTGGCCGAGCGCGACCGCCGCGTGCTGGCGGCCTTGCACGCGCGGCGCATCCCGGTGGCGCTGGCCATGGCCGGCGGCTACGGGCGCGACCTTGCCGTCACCGTGGAAGTGCAGCGGCAGACGCTGCGCGAGGCGCTCGGCGCGTGGCGCGCCTGGAGAGGCCTGCCGGCGATGGAAGAATGCTTGCCATGAGCGAACGCCCGCAGCCGCTGCCGCGCAGCCACTTCCCGCGCTTCCAGACCCTCACCACGCGCTGGATGGACAACGACGTCTACGGCCACGTCAACAACGTCGTCCACTACAGCTTCTTCGACACGGCGGTGAACCGCTACCTCATCGAGGCCGGCGCGCTGGACATCCACGCCGGTGCCGTCATCGGCCTGGTGGTGCAGACGCAGTGCCACTACTTCGAGAGCATTGCCTTCCCGCAGACCGTGCATGCCGGCCTGCGCGTGGCGCACCTGGGCCGGTCCAGCGTGCGCTACGAAGTCGGCCTGTTCGCCGACGAAGCCCCACTGGCGGCGGCGGTGGGGCATTTCGTTCACGTCTACGTCGACCGTGCCAGCCGCCGCCCCGTGACCGTCCCCGACGCCCTGCGCGCCGCCCTCGAACCCCTGCGACACCCTGCATGAACCCGACACCCGAGATCACCGCCGCCAGCACCGCCGCCGTCGACGCCGCCATCACCTCGCGGCGGTCGCTGCGCGCCTTCCTGCCCACGCCGGTGCCGCGGCAGGTCATCGAGGACATCCTGGCCGTGGCCGCGCGGGCGCCTTCGGGCACCAACACGCAGCCCTGGAAGGTGCACGTGCTGACCGGCGACGCCAAGCGGTCGCTGTCGCAGGACATCCGCGCCGCCTACGACGACCCGGTCGAGCGTGCCCGCCACGTCGAGCCCTACGCCTACTACCCCACCGAGTGGCGCAGCCCCTATGTCGACCGCCGCCGCAAGGTCGGCTGGGACCTGTACACGCTGCTGGGCATCGGCAAGTCCGACAAGGCGCGCATGCACGAACAGCACGGCCGCAACTACGACTTCTTCGGCGCCCCGGTGGGGCTCATCTTCACCATCGACCGCGTGCTGCAGCAGGGCAGCTGGCTGGACTACGGCATGTTCCTGCAGAACGTGATGGTGGCGGCGCGCGGGCGCGGGCTGGACACCTGCCCGCAGGCGGCCTTCACGCAGTTCCACCGCATCATCGCCCGCCACCTCGGCCTGGGCGTCGACGAGACCGTGGTCTGCGGCATGTCGCTGGGCCATGCCGACCCTGACGCGGCGGCCAACCGCCTCGTCACCGAACGCGAGCCGGTCGCGGGCTTCACTCACTTCCATGGGTAGAGCGGCCCGCGGCACGCTGGCCTTGGCCATCGCCGGCGGCGCGCCGGGGCTGGCGCGGGCGGCCGAGCTCGGCTTCAGCGGCCCGCGCATCGGTCCGGTGCCGCTGGAGTTCGTGTTCTTCGCCGCCGTGCTGGCAGGCGTGGCGCTGCTGCAGGCCCACACCTTGCGCGTGGCCGCCTGCGGCGCCGCCGGCATCGCCCTTTACAAGGTGCTGTGCTCGCCCTTCCGGGCCGGTGCCGGGGTGGCCGGGCTGCTGGGCCATCTCGGGCAGGAGTGGGTGGTGCTGGTCAACCTGCTGCTGCTGCTGCTGGGCTTCGCGCTGCTGGCCGACCTGTTCGAGAAGAGCGAGCTGCCCGCGCTGCTGCCGCGCGTGCTGCCGGCGGGCTGGCAGGGCTGCTTCGTGCTGCTGGTGCTGGTGTTCGTGATCTCCAGCTTCCTCGACAACATTGCGGCGGCCATGATCGGCGGCGCCGTGGCGCACACCGTGTTCCGCGGCCGCGTCCACGTCGGCTACCTGGCGGGCATCGTCGCGGCATCGAATGCGGGCGGTGCCGGCAGCGTCGTCGGCGACACCACGACGACGATGATGTGGATCGCCGGGGTGCCACCGCTGGAGGTCCTGCACGCCTACATCGCGGCCGGTCTGGCCTTGCTGGTCTGCGGTGTGCCGGCCGCCTTGCAGCAGCAGGCGCACGAGCCCATCCAGAAGGCCGCGGGGGAAGCCGTCCGCATCGACGGCGTGCGCCTGGGCATCGTGCTCTTCACCCTCATCACGGCCATCGCCGTCAACGTGCTCGTCAACACGCGGTTTGCAGCCGCTTCCGACCGCTTCCCCTTCCTCGGCGCGGCGGTGTGGCTGGCGCTGCTGGCGGGCGCGGTGCTGCGCCAGCCCGCGTGGCGGCTGCTGCCGCGCTCCGCCACCGGCGCGGCCTTCCTGCTCTCGCTGGTGCTGTGCGCGTCGATGATGCCAGTGGACGAACTGCCGGCGGCCTCGTGGCACACGGCGCTGGGGCTGGGCTTCGTGTCCGCGGTGTTCGACAACATCCCTCTCACCGCGCTGGCGCTGAAGCAGGGGGGCTACGACTGGGGCTTCCTGGCCTACGCGGTGGGTTTCGGCGGCTCGATGATCTGGTTCGGCTCCTCCGCCGGCGTGGCCCTGAGCAGCATGTACGCGCGTGCCCGCTCGGTGCGGCTGTGGCTGCGCCATGGCTGGCACGTGGCCGTCGCCTACGTGGTGGGCTTCTTCGTCATGCTGGCGCTGTCCGGCTTCCACCCGGGGGCCGCGTTGCGCGGCCACGGGCCCGATGCGGCGGCTCCCGCCGCGCCCCTCCAAACGGCCCCGTGAAACCATGAACCGACCCCACGTCCTCGTCACCCGTGCCATCTTCCCCGAGACCATCGAGCGCCTGCGCGAGCATTTCGAGGTCGACGACAACCCGACGGACGCCGTGCTCGGCGCCGGCCTTGCGCCGCGGCTGCAGGGCAAGCAGGGCGCGCTCACCACCGGCAGCGAGCGCATCGATGCCGCGCTGCTGGCGGCCTGCCCCGGCCTGCGCGTGGTCGCCAACATGGCGGTGGGCTACAACAACTTCGACATCGCCGCCTGCACCGCGCGCGGCGTGCTGGCCACCAATACACCCGATGTGCTCACCGAGACGACGGCCGACTTCGGCTTCGCGCTGATGATGGCTGGCGCCCGCCGCATGGCCGAAGGCGAACGCTTCCTGCGCCGCGGCGAGTGGAAGAAGTGGTCCTACGACATGCTCACCGGCAGCGACGTGCACGGCGCCACGCTGGGCATCCTGGGCATGGGTCGCATCGGCCAGGCCATCGCGCGGCGCGGCGCCCTGGGCTTCGGCATGAAGGTCGTGTATCACAACCGCAGCCGGCTGCCTGCAGCGGCCGAGGCGGCGCTGGGCGCGCGCTACCTGACGAAAGGCGAGCTGCTGGCGCAGGCCGACCACCTGGTGCTGGTGCTGCCGTATTCGGCCGAGAGCCACCACGCCATCGGCGCCGGTGAACTGGCGCAGATGAAGCCCACGGCGACGCTGACCAACATCGCCCGCGGCGGCATCGTCGACGACGCGGCGTTGGCCGTGGCGCTGCGCGACGGGCGCATCGCCGCCGCCGGCCTGGACGTCTTCGAAGGCGAACCTGCGGTGCACCCGGACCTGCTGACCCTGCCCAACGTCGTGCTCACGCCGCACATCGCCAGCGCCACCGTGGCCACCAGGCGCGCCATGGCCGAACTGGCTGCCGACAACCTGATCGAGGCGCTGACCGGCGGCGTGCCGCCGTCGCCGATCAATCCGCAAGTGCTCCCGCTCAGGCCCGCTTGAGCTGCGCCGTGTCGAAGGGCAGGCTGCGCAGCCGCTTGCCGGTGAGGGCGAAGAGCGCGTTGGCCACCGCCGGCGCGATTGGCGGCGTGCCGGGTTCGCCGATGCCGCCCGGGTTCTCGCTGCTGGCCACGATGTGCACTTCCACCTTGGGCATCTCGCTCATGCGCAGCACCGGGTAGTCGTTGAAGTTGCCCTGCTCGATGCGGCCGTCCTTGAAGCTGATGCGGCCGTACAGCGCTGCCGACAGGCCGTAGACGATGGCGCCCTCGATCTGCCTTTCGATGGTCTGCGGGTTGACGGTCATGCCGCAGTCCACCGCGGCCACCACGCGGTGCACGCGCGGCGTGCCGTCGGCGGCCACCGAGACCTCGGCGACCTCGGCGACGTAGCTGCCGAAGCTGGACACCACGGCGATGCCGCGCGCCCGCCCCGCCGGCAGCGGCGTGCCCCAGCCGGCCTTCGTCGCCGCGAGTTCCAGCACGCCCTTGTGGCGCGGCGACTTGCCCAGCATGGCGCGGCGGAATTCGTAGGGGTCCTTGCCGGCGGCGGCGGCGAGCTCGTCGATGAAGCCTTCGGTGAAGAAGCCGTTCTGCGAATGGCCCACCGAGCGCCAGAACCAGACCTGCGGCCCCGGCTCCACGCGGCCGTAGGCGATGCGCTGGTTGGGGATGTCGTAGGGGTGGTCGGCCAGGCCCTCGAGGGCGAAAGAGTCGACGCCGTTCTCGGGGATCTTCATGAAGCCCGAGGCGGCCATGATCGACGGCGTGCCGACGCCGGCCTTGAGCATCGTCAGCCCACCCTTGTCGTCCAGCGCGGCCTCGAAGCGCGCCACCGAGGCAGGGCGGTAGAACTGCGCCGCCATGTCGTCCTCGCGGGCGTAGATCAGCTTCACCGGCTTGCCGCTGATCTTGCTGAGCAGCGTGGCGTCGATGACGAAGTCGGGCGCGAAGCGGCGGCCGAAGCCCCCGCCCAGCATCATGGTGTTGACCTTCACCTTGGCCGGCGCCACCGAGGCCACCTGGCCCAGGATGCCCTGCGCCGGGCCCTGGCTCTGCGTGCCGGCCCAGATCTCGACCGTGGCGTCGTCGCCCTGGCCGCGCACCCAGGCCGTGCAGTTCATCGGCTCCATGCAGGCATGGGCAAGATAGGGCGCCTCGTAGCGCGCGTCCAGCGTGCGCGCGGCGTTGGCCGCGGCGTCGCGGGTGTTGCCCTCGTCGCGCGCCACGGCGCTGGCGTCCCGCGCGCCGGCGTCGAGCATGTCGCTGATGCCGGCGCTGTTCAAGGTCGACGCCGCACCCAGGTCCCATTGCACGGCGAGTGCGTCGCGGCCCTGCTTGGCAGCCCAGTAGCCCGCGGCCAGCACGGCCACGCCGCTGGGCAGCGTGATGACCTGCTGCACGCCCTTCACGGCCTTGGCGGCGGCCTCGTTCATGGCCTTGGGCTTGGCACCGGCCTGCGGCGCGCGCGCCATCACCGCCACCAGCAGGCCGGGCACCTGGGCGTCGATGCCGAAGCGCGCCTTGCCGCTGCTCTTGTCCGGGGTGTCGAGGCGGCGCGTGGCCTTGCCCAGCAGCTTGAAGGACTTGGGGTCCTTCAGCGCCGGCTTCGCAGGCACGGGCAGCTTCGATGCCGCCACGGCCAGGCTGCCGTAGCCTGCCTTCCTGCCGCCGGGGCCGCTGACCACGCCCTTGTCGGTGCTGAGCTGCGCGGCATCCACGCCCCACTGCGCCGCGGCGGCGGCGACCAGCATCTCGCGCGCCGCGGCGCCGGCCTGGCGCATCGGCAGCCAGAAGCCGCGCACGGTGGCCGAGCCGCCGGTGGCCTGCATGCCGAAGGCCGGGTTGGCAAAGGCCTGGTCGACCGGCGCCTGCTCGACGCCGACCTTGCGCCAGTCGGCGTCCAGCTCCTCGGCCACCAGCATCGGGATCGCGGTCAGCACGCCCTGGCCCATTTCAGAGGCGCCGCAGACAATGGTCACGCTGTCGTCGCTGGCGATGCGCACGTAGGCGCTGAGGCTGGCGCTGCCCTTCGCCGCGGCGACGGCGGCGCGGCCGCTGGCCGGCAGCGTGAAGCCGACGACGAGAGCGCTGCCGGTTTGAAGGAAGCCGCGGCGGGTGGGGGTGAGGGTGGCAGTCATCTCAGGCCATCCTTTCCAGCGTCACCGCGGCGTCCTTGATGGCGGCGCGGATGTGGTTGTAGGTGCCGCAGCGGCAGAGGTTGCCGCTCATCGCGGCATCGATGTCGGCATCGCTGGGCTTCTTGTTCTTGGCCAGCAGCGCGCAGGCGCTCATCACCTGGCCCGACTGGCAGTAGCCGCACTGCGGCACGTCGCGCGCCACCCAGGCCGCCTGCACGACCTTGCCGGTGCGCGTGGCCTCCACGGCTTCGATGGTCGTGATCTTCTTGCCCGCCGCGGCAGCAATCGGGGTGACGCAGCTGCGCACCGCCACGCCGTCCAGGTGCACGGTGCAGGCACCGCACAGGGCCATGCCGCAGCCGAACTTGGTGCCGGTGAGCTGCAGGTTCTCGCGCAGCGCCCACAGCAGGGGCATGTCGGGCTCGGCGTCGACCGCGACGGTCTTGCCGTTGACGTTGAGCTTGATCATCGTTTTCTCCTCGAGTGGCGGGCGGGCGCGAGCGTACTGCAAGCCGCCCCATCGTGCAGGCGGCGGCTGCTGAGACAATCGCTCGATGCCCGAATGGATAGCCCTGGCCCAGCTGGCACTGCTGGCGCTCGTCTTCTTGCTCCTGCTTCTGCTGTGGCTGCGCCGCCCCGACGGCAGCGCCGATGAACGCCGCGCCGCGCAGGTCGACCGCCTGGAACGCGAACTGCGCGACGAACTCGGCCGCCAGGGCCAGGCCACGCGCGCCGACCTCGGCACCTTCCAGCAGATGCTGCTGACGCAGAGCGGCGACGTCGCGCGCACGCAGAACGAGCAGATCGACAACTTCCGCGCCCAGCTTGCCAACACCCAGCAGCAGACCGAGGCCGCGCTGCGCCGCTTCAGCGACGCCCTGGCCGAGAGCCTGCGCACCCTGGGCGAGGCCAACGAGCGCCGCCTGGGCGAGGTGCGGCAGGCCGTCGACGCGCGGCTGCAGGCGCTGCAGGAGGGCAACGAGAAGAAGCTCGACCAGATGCGCGCCACCGTCGACGAGAAGCTGCACGCCACGCTGGAACTGCGCCTGGGCGAGAGCTTCAAGCAGGTGGCCGAGCGGCTCGAGCAGGTGCACAAGGGCCTGGGCGAGATGCAGACCCTGGCGCGCGACGTCGGTGCGCTGAACCGCGTGCTGACCAACGTCAAGACGCGCGGCGTCTTCGGCGAGGTGCAGCTGGCGGCACTGCTGGAGCAGGTCTTCACGCCCGAGCAGTACGCCACCAACGTCGCCACCGTGCCGGGCAGCAGCGAGCGCGTCGAGTTCGCCATCCGCCTGCCCGGCCGCGAGGCGGGCGCCGCGCCGGGGCAGGGCAAGCCGCTGTGGCTGCCCATCGATGCCAAGTTCCCGCGCGAGGACTACGAGCGCCTGCTCGACGCCAGCGAGCGCGCCGACGCCGCGGCCATGGAAGCCGCCGGCAAGGCCATCGAGACGCGGCTGAAGCTGGAGGCGCGCAGCATCCGCGACAAGTACGTGGCACCGCCCCACACCACCGACTTCGCCATCCTCTTCCTGCCCACCGAGGGCCTGTACGCCGAGGCGCTGCGCCGCCCCGGCCTGGCCGAGGCGCTGCAGCGCGAGCACAAGGTGATGCTGGCCGGGCCGACGACGCTGCTGGCCCTGCTGAACAGCCTGCAGATGGGTTTCCGCACCCTGGTGCTGGAGCAGCGATCGGCCGAGGTCTGGCAGGTGCTGGGTGCGGTGAAGACCGAGTTCGCCAAGTTCGGCGACGTGCTGGTGAAGACGCGCAAGAAGCTCGACGAGGCCAGCAACACCATCGGCCTGGCCGAGACGCGGACACGGGCGATGGCGCGGCAGCTGCGCAGCGTCGAAGCCATGCCCGAGGCCCAGGCAGTGCAGCTGCTGCCGGGCCTGGGCGCCGACGCGGCCGAGGACGATGGTCCCGCCTGAGCCCGAGCCGGTGACCGTGGCCGTTCCCGGCAGCGCCGCCGACGTCGCGCGGCGCCCGGCCGCGAGTTCGGGCCGGGTCATCGCGGCGCTCGTCGCCGGCCAGCTGGGCGTGCATTCGGCGATGGCCGGGCTGCGCCTGGCCGCGCCGCTGCAGTTGCTGCACCAGGGCCGCAGCGCCTGGGCGGTGGGCCTGCTGCTGGCGCTGTTCGCGGCCGCGCCGGTGTGCTTCGCGCTGCCGGCCGGCCGCCTGGCCGACCGCCTGGGCTACCACCGGCCGGTCTACCTGGCGGTGGCGGTGACGGCCACCGGCTGCGTGCTGGCGCTGCTGTCGACCCTGCTCGCCGGGCCGGCGCAGTTCGCGCTGCTGTGCGTCGCGGCCATGGCCACGGGCGCGGGGGCCAACACCGGCATGCTGACCATCCAGCGCACCGCCGGGCTGTCCGCCCGCGACGCCACCGAACGCGTGCGCGTCTTCAGCTGGCTCGGTGTGGCGCCGTCCTTCTCCAACGTCATCGGGCCGGTGGCCACCGGCTTCATGATCGACGGCTTCGGCTTCCCGGCGGCCTACGCGCTGCTGCTGCTGATGCCGCTGGCGACCCTGGTCTCGGCGCGCCAGGTGCCGCGCATCGCGCCCGCCGGCGTCGCCCGCGTGGTGGCGGGCCGCACCGCCTGGGACCTGTTGCGCGCGCCAGGCCTGCCGCGCCTGCTGGTCGTCAACTGGCTGCTCTCGATGTGCTGGGACGTCCACACCTTCGCCGTGCCGGTGCTGGGCCACGAGCGAGGCTTCTCGGCCAGCACCATCGGCCTCATCCTGGGCACCTTCACGCTCTCGGTGACGGGGGTGCGGCTGCTCATCCCCTGGCTCGCGCACCGGCTCAGCGAGGTGACGGTGCTGCGCCTGGCCATGGCCGGCACGGGCATCGTGTTCGCGCTCTACCCCCTGGCGCCCAACCCCTGGGCGATGGGCGCCCTGGCGGTGCTGCTGGGCATCACGCTGGGCAGCGTGCAGCCGATGGTGATGTCGATGCTGCACCACCTCACGCCCGACCAGCGCCATGGCGAGGCGCTGGCCTTCCGCTCGATGGCCATCAACATGTCGAGCACGCTGATGCCGCTGCTCTTCGGTGCCACCGGCACCCTGGTCGGCGCCGCGGTGCTGTTCTGGGTCGTCGGCGGCGCCGTCGGCGCGGGTTCGTGGGTGGCGCGGCGGCTGGAAGGCGCTGCGGCCGGCTAGAAGCGGACCTTCGAGCCCTTGGCATCTTCCGGTGCCGGCACGTCGGCCGCGGCCGGCGCGGGTGCGGTGGCACGCGGGGGCGGCGGCGCGCGCTCGACCATCGCAGTGGCCACCGGCGTGGGCCAGTTGCGCGGCAGGCGCGACTCCTTCGGGTAGCCGGCGGCGTCGAGGTAGGTCGTCCAGTCAGCTTCCGACAGGCCGCGCAATTGCTGCGGGCCGATGGTCAGTGCCGGCACGGCCCGGCCGCCGACCGCGCGCTCCAGCGCCAGCGCATCTTCCTCGGTGGCGATGCGCTTTTCGGTGTACGGGATGCCGCGCTGCTGCAGCAGGCGCCGGCCGGCATCGCAGGGGCTGCAGTTGTCGGCGGCGTAGAGCGTTACCGGGTAGCGCTGCGTCGCCTGGCGAAGTTCGACCGGCAGGCCCGCGGCCGCGGCCTCGGTGCTGCCGTTGCGGCGCAGCGGCGTCACGCTGACCGCGCCCTCGGCCTGCGGCCGGTCGGTGTAGGTAACGCGCCCGTCAGGCAGCACGACCTTGTACTGCGCCAGCGCCGGGCCGCAGGCTGCGGCCAGTGCCAGTGCCAGTGCCAATGCGGTGAAGGCGCCCGCCCAGGCGGAAGCCGGGCGGCAGGTGGGGGCGGGCAGGGGCATCGGTTTCATCCCAGGCGCCGCAGGCGAAAGGCCGAGCGGCAAGGCTGCGAATCTAGCCCACCTGGGGCACGGGCTCAAGCCAGGCCCTGGTGGCGCAGCAGGGCGTCCAGGCTGGGGTCGCGGCCGCGGAAGGCGCGGAAGCTGTCCAGCGCCGGGCGGCTGCCGCCGACGGCCAGGATGTGGTCGCGAAAACGCGCGCCGGTGGCGGTGTCGAAGACCCCCGCTTCCTCGAAGGCCCCGTAGGCGTCGGCCGACAGCACTTCGGCCCAGGCGTAGCCGTAGTAGCCGGCCGCGTAGCCGCCGTCGAAGAGGTGGCCGAAGCTGGCCGGGTAGCGGTAGAAGGGCGGTGCCGGCTGCGGCTGGATCTCGGCGTTGACCTCGTCGCAGATCGCCTGCACGCGGGCGGCCGCGCCGGCCTCGCTGTGCAGCCGCATGTCGAAGAGCGCGAACTCGCACTGCCGCAGCAGCCTCAGGCCGCTCTGGAAGTGGCGTGCCGCCACCATGCGGTCGAAGAGCTCGCGCGGCAGCGGCTCGCCGGTCTGCGCGTGGCTGCTCAGGCGCTGAAGCACTTCCCATTCCCAGCAGAAGTTCTCCATGAACTGGCTGGGCAGTTCGACGGCGTCGCCCTCGACGCCGGAGATGCCCGAGACCGCGAGTTCATCGACCTGCGTCAGCATGTGGTGCAGGCCGTGGCCGAACTCGTGGAAGAGCGTGATGAGGTCGTTGTGGCTGAGCTGCGCCGGCTGCCCGCCCACCGGCGGCGCGAAGTTGCAGACCAGGTGCGCCACCGGCAATTGCAGGCCGCCTTCGGGGCGGCGCCAGCGGATGCGCGCGCTGTCCATCCAGGCGCCGGACTGCTTGCCGGCGCGGGCATAGGGGTCGAGGTAGAAGGAGGCGACCGCCTCCGGCCCGCGCCAGACGCCGAAGTGCCTCACGGTGGGGTGCCACACCGGCACCGCGTCTTCGCGGATGGCGACGCCGAACAGCGTCTCGACGAGCCGGAACAGGCCCTGCAGCACGCGCGGCTCGGTGAAGTACTCCTTGACCTGCTGGCTGCTGAAGTCGTAGCGCGCCTGCTTGAGCTTTTCGCTGGCGTAGGCGCGGTCCCAGGCCTGCAGTTCGGCCAGGCCCAGCTGCGCCGCCGCGAAGGCCTGCAGCTCGGCCAGCTCGCGTTCGGCATGCGGGCGCGCGCGCAGCGCCAGGTCGCGCACGAAGGCCAGCACTTCGCCCGGCGAGCGCGCCATCTTGGGCACCAGCGCCAGGTGGGCATAGCTGGGGTGGCCCAGCAGGGCGGCTTCCTCGGCGCGCAGCTCGACCAGCTCGCGCATGACCGGCGTGTTGTCGAACTCGGGCGGGCCGAACTCGCTGGCGCGCGTGCCGTTGGCGCGGAAGAGCTCGGCACGCAGTTCGCGGTCGTCGGCGAACTGCAGCACCGGCATCAGGCAGGGGCCCTGCAAGGTGAGCAGGCAGCCGTCCTGGCCGGCCGCGGCGGCGGCGGCCTGCGTGGCCTCGCGCACGTCGTCGGGCACCCCCTGCAGGCGCGACGCGGGCACCTGCAACTGGAAGGCGTCGGTGGCGTCGAGCACATGGTCGCCGAACTGCTGGGACAGCCCTTCGGCACGGTCGCGCAGGGCCGCGAAGCGCAGGCGCGCGCTGCCTTCGAGTTCGGCACCGCCGAGCACGAAGTCGCGAAGCGCGTTGGCCAGGGCCTTGCGCCGCGCCGGCTCGCGCGGGCTCGCCTGGGCCGCCACCGCCTTGTACTTGGCGTAGAGCCGGGCATCGGCACCCAGGCGGGTGGTGAAGGCGACGATGCGCGGCAGGTTCTCGGCGTGCGCCGCACGCAGCGCCGGCGTGTCGACGACGGCCTGCAGGTGGCTGACATGGCCCCAGGCGCGCCGCAGCCGCTCCACGGGCACGTCCAGCACCAGGGCCAGCGCGTCGAAGTCGGCCGCGACCTCGGGGCCGACGGCACGTTCCAGCGCCGCTTCGGCATCGGCCAGCAGGCGGTCCAGCGCCGGCGTCACGTGTTCGGGCAGGATGGCCGCGTACGGTGGCGGCTCGTCGTCCTGCAGCAGCGGGTTCATGGCCTGCCCTCGGCCGCCTGCAGCGTGTTGGCCAGCAGCATCGTGATCGTCATCGGCCCGACACCGCCGGGCACGGGCGTGATCCAGCCCGCCACCTCGCGCACCGCGGCGAAGTCGACATCCCCGCAGAGCTTGCCTTCATCGTTGCGGTTCATGCCGACGTCGATGACCACGGCGCCAGGCTTGACCATGTCGGCCGTCAAGGTGTTGCGGCGGCCGACGGCGGCGACGACGACATCGGCCTGCCGCGTGTGCAGCGCGAGGTCCGGCGTGGCGCTGTGGCAGACGGTGACGGTGGCGTTGGCTTGCAGCAGCAGCAGCGCCATCGGCTTGCCCACGGTGTTGCTGCGCCCGATGACGACGGCGTTCCTGCCCTTGAGGTCGATGCCGGTGCTTTCGATGAGCTTCATGCAGCCGTACGGCGTGGCCGGGCGCAGTCCGGGCAGGCCCGTCATCAAGTTGCCCGCGGAATGGACCGAGAAGCCGTCGACGTCCTTGGCCGTGGCGATGGCCTCGATGACCTTGTGCGGGTCGATGTGCCGGGGCAGCGGCATCTGCACCAGGATGCCGTGGATGGCGGGGTCGGCGTTCAAGGCCTCGATGCGCGCCAGCAGCGCCGCCTGCGGCAGCGTCGCTTCGTACTTCTCGAGCACCGAGTGCAGGCCATGGTCGGCGCAGGCCTTGACCTTGTTGCGCACGTAGACGCTGCTCGCCGGGTCGTCGCCGACCAGGATCACCGCCAGCCCGGGCCGACGCCCGCGCGCGGCCAGCGCTGCGGCGCGTTCGCCGATCTGGGCGCGGATGTGCCGCGAAAGCGCGGTGCCGTCGATGAGCTGAGCGGTCATGGGCAGGTCTTCGAAAAACGGCAAGGCCGCATCGCGCGGCCTCGGGGGTGGATGGCCCGGGCCTGGCGGCCGCTCAAGCCTTGCTCTGCGCGCCCAGCGCGATCTTCAGCAGGTCGGCCACCGTGTTGGCGTTGAGCTTTTCCATGATGTTGGCGCGGTGCGCCTCCACCGTCTTGATGCTGATGCCCAGGTCGTCGGCGATCTGCTTGTTCAGGCGGCCGGCGACGATGCGTTCGAGCACCTGCGCCTCGCGCGTGGTCAGGCGCGAGAGCAGGGCGTCGCGGCTGGCCTGTTCCTGGTGCTGGCTGAAGGCGGCGCGGGCCTGTTCCAGCATGCGCTCGACCAGGCCCAGCAGTTCTTCTTCCTTGAAGGGCTTCTCGATGAAGTCCATCGCGCCCTTCTTCATCGTCGTCACCGCCATCGGCACGTCGCCGTGACCGGTGATGAAGACCACGGGCAGGGGGCTCTTGCGTTCAAGAAGCCTGTCCTGCAGTTCAAGGCCGCTCATGCCGTCCATGCGGATGTCGGCGATCAGGCAGGCGACCTCGCGCGGGTCGAAGCGGGCGAGGAAGGACTCGGAAGAATCGAAGCACTTGACGCGGTAGTCCTTGCCCTCGAGCAACCACTGCAGCGAATCTCGCACGGCCTCGTCGTCATCGACGACGTAGACGGTGCCTTTCTTGGGGATCAGGCTCATTCGGGTGCGGTGGCGGGGTGCGCGGTCGGGTTCGTGGAAGTCTCGCCCTCGGGAGACGGGGCGGCCGCGGTGTCGGTGCGCAGCGGCGTTTCGACCGGCAGGGTGAACGAGAAGCGGCATCCGACAGCCTGCCCGGCATTGTAGAGGTTCTGCGCCCGCATCCGGCCGCGGTGCGACTCGACGATGGTGCGGCACAGGCTCAGCCCGATGCCCAGGCCTTCGACCTTGGTGGAAAAGAAGGCTTCGTACAGCCGCCCGATGACCTCGTCCTTCAGCCCGGGCCCCATGTCGGTGACGCTGAACTCGATGACGCCGCCTTCCTCGGGCGTGTGGCGCGGCACCACGCGCAGCTCGATGTGGCGGCGCTGCGTCGGCAGCTGCGCGCTGTCGATGGCCTCGGCGGCGTTCTTCAAAAGGTTCAGCACCACCTGCTCGATGAGGATGGGGTCGACCATCAGCGTCGGCAGCCGCTGCGCGACGTAGGTGTGGATGGCGACCTTGCGCCGCCGCAGCTCGATGCCGGCCAGTTCCACCGCGTCCTCGACGATCTGCCGCGCCTGCGCCGGCTGGCGCTGCGGTTCGCTGCGCTTCACGAAGGCGCGGATGCGGCGGATGATCTCGCCGGCGCGCTCGGCCTGGCGCGCCGTCTTCTGCAGCGCGGCGATGAGGTCGTCGGGCAGGATCGAAGCCGCCTTCACCCGCGAGACCATGCCGTTGCAGTAGTTGGTGATGGCGGTGAGCGGCTGGTTCAGCTCGTGCGCCACCGAACTGGCCATCTCGCCCATCGTCACCAGCCGGCTCGTCACCTGGGCCTTCTCGGCCTGCGCCGCGCTCTGCTCCTCGGCACGCAGGCGCGCCGTGATGTCGGTGGCGATGAGCATCTGCGCCAGCCGGCCGTCGGTCCACTGCAGGTAGCGCGCGCGCACGTCGAACCACTTCTGCAGCGCCTCGACGAAGACCTCGCGCGGGCTCGCTCCGGCGTCGGTGAGCTCCTGCGTCGGCAGGCCCGAGAGCGGGTCGACCTCGTCCAGGTGGTCGGTGTTGACCTGGGTGGCGACGACACCGCCGCTCATCTGCAGGTGGCCGCGCGCGTCGCCGCCGAACCACAGGCGGTAGGAACGGTTGGCGAACAGCAGCTCGCCCTGCTGCACCGAGAGCACCGAGACCGAGGCGTCCAGCCCTTCCAGCACGGTGGTGAAGCGCTCGTGGCTGGCCGAGAGCTGGTCGCGGATGCGCTTGGCCTCGGTGATGTTGGTCATGCTCGTCATCCAGCCGGTCTGCTGGCCCTTGGGGTCGATCAGCGGGCTGACGTACATGCGGGCGTCGAAGATCGTGCCGTCCTGGCGCCGCACCTTGACCTCGATGCCGCCGCTGGGGCTGCGGCCCTGCAGTTCCTGCTGCAGCAGGCGGCCGTTCTCCTCGATGCGGTCGGGCGGCCAGTAGGGGTAGGGCGGCATGCCTCCCACCAGCTCGCGGGTGGCGTAGCCGGTCATCTGGCAGAAGGCGGCATTGACGTAGGTGACGCGGCCTTCCAGGTCCATCGCGCGCATGCCGGTGGGCATGGAGTTCTCCATCGCGCGGCGGAAGTTCGTTTCCTGCACCAGGGCGCCCTGGATCTGCGCGCGGCGGCGCATGTGGCGCCAGGTGCCCAGCAGCATCCACACCGTCAGCACCGACAGCGCC
>CAIWPS010000531.1 GCA_903914615.1 uncultured beta proteobacterium
CTTTGTCGCTGCGGTGAGGTGCAATCGCGCCGCAACGCCTACGCTGGGCGCTGTGGCTGCGGCGTCCAGGCGGGGCAGGGCGGAGTTACTGGCGGGCTATTTGGGTGCAGCCATATCGTAGCCATGCACCTGCCTGCGGAATCCAGCACTTGGAAGCTGCGGCGTCGATATATCGTAAGTGACCATCAAGGAAGCGCAAGTGACTCTAGTGGAATACCGTCAATCTGAGAGCGAGCAGAGCCGTCGTCGGAGCCTGGAAGCGATGATGCCGCCGTCTGGAAGGCAGGCGCTGGACATTGGGGCCCGCGACGGCTATTACTCGCTGCTGCTTGCCGGCCGATTCGAAAAGGTTGTTGCCCTGGATTTGACCATGCCAGTGGTGGACCATCCGCGGGTCTCCTGCGTGGCCGGTAATGCGGCGAAATTAGACTTCGACGACGAATCCATGGATTTCGTGTTCTGCGCTGAGGTTCTCGAACACATCCCTGGTGATCTGCTGAGCAAGGTCTGCTCTGAATTGGAACGTGTCTGCAGCGGCACGCTGCTGATAGGCGTTCCTGACAGGCAAGACATTCGGGTCGGTCGGACCACTTGCTACACCTGCATGCAGCAGAACCCTCCCTGGGGGCATGTGAACTCCTTCAGCGCCGACAGCCTGGCTTCGCTGTTTCCCAATTGCCGCGTGGAATCCATTTCGTATGTCGGTTCCAACTCCGACCGAACGAATGATCTGGCATGCGCGCTGATGGACCTTGCCGGCAATCCGTTCGGCACCTACGACCAGGACGAGCCTTGCGTCCATTGCGGTAGTCCGCTGAAGCCGCCTCCTGTGCGAAACCTGCCGCAGAAAGTGTTGACCAAACTCGGATTCTGGGTTGGCAAAGTACCGGGCGCGTGGGCCAAGCCGCGCGGCAACTGGATGCATATGGTGCTCGCGCGGCGCTGACCTTCATGCCTGCTGCCCGGTAAGGTCTGCGCCTGGCTCGCAGGTTGCCTCATTTGCATTCAGGTCGGCCCGGGGGTTTGGCCCGCGCCCACAAGGAAGGTGCGAAGTGGTTCGCTGCCCTCACCAATTCTTCGTGGATGGGATGCCTGAGCCAGCGGGCTGACAGTACGAACAGGGTCAATCCACCGATCAGTGACAGGACCAGAGGCAGCACCCGCTCGGGAGGTGCCTGCCCGAGCAGCAACACAACGGCGAGTGGAGCCAAGCTCGCGGCTCCCGCCAGCGTGGCACTCTGTCGCAGCACGTGCCGCAACGCTGCCCAGTCGAACCCAAGGTGGCGGTGAGAGATCAGCAGCCAGATGCTGACAATCGCCAGTTGCGCCAGTACAAAGCCGATGGCCGCGCCCTCCAGCCCCTGGGTTGCGCCGATCGCCACGGACAGCACCTGGACCGAAACCACGGCAATGATGCCGCGTAGCATCTGGCCGGGGCGGCCAGATGCCATCAAGGCCTGCGGGCACATCGCGCAGGGCAGGTTGATGACCATGCCAAGTGCCAACAAGCGCGTGACGGGAATGGATGCCCCCCACTGATCGCCATACAGCAAACGCGTCAATGGGTGCGCCAGCAGGGCCAGGCCGATGAAGAAGGACCAGCCCAGCGCGGTCACATACGAGATCGAGCGCAGGAAGGGTTCGTTGAGGCTGCCTTCCTTGCGTTGCGCCGTGGCGAACAGTGGCATCGCTACCGACTGGGTGGCGTCCAGGAGCAGCCGCTGGAACATCAGGGCCAGGCCGTTGCTTCTGGAATAGAAACCGGCCGCCGCCAGCCCCTGCAGTTTGCCCAGGAGCAATTCCGGCGCGCCGTTCGCGATATTGAAGATCAGGCTGCCGGCCGAGATCTTGCTGCCGAAGCCAACCACCTCGCGCACCCCTTTCAGCCCGGGCCACCAAGCGAAGTGGCCGGGTCGGTAGCGCAGCGAGATGAGCCCGTTGGTGAGGGTTGCGGCCAGGCTGCCGAAGGCCAGGCTGATGGGACCATGGCCGCGCCACGCCAGGTAGACAGATGTCACTGAGCCCGCAAGGCTGCTGCCGGCCCGCATGATGGCCAGCGAGTCGAACTTCATCTGCCGCATCAACCAGGCGTAGGTCATCGAGCCGAACGGATTGATCGCGAAGTTCGCGGCGATGACGAGCATGATCTCGAACATGCGCGGCTCGTGATAGAAGCGCGAAGCCGGCCAGGCGCCGGCCAGCACGATCAGGGCCATGAAGCAACCAGTGCCCAGAAGGACTGTCCAGGTGGCGCGCACCCGTGCAGGCGTCAACTCCTGCACCTGCACGAGGTATTGACCGGCGCCCAGGTCGCGCAGCGCCGAGATGAACATGATCATCACCATGGTCACCGAGAAGACGCCGATCTCCGCCGGCGTCAGCAGCCGTGCAATGACCATCGACGACAGGATCGACAGTGTCAAGCTCGAATACCGGTCGAGGAAAGAGAAGACCAGTGCTCGCCGGGTGCTCATGGGGTAGCCGAATAGGAAGCGAGGGGAGAGGAAAGCAGAAGCGGCTCAGCGGCCCAGCACGATGCGCGAGAGGTTCACTGGCATGGCGAGATACGTGGGCAGGTCGGCCTTCGCGTGTTCCCGCAGAAGGCCCGGCGGAAAGCGCTTGCCGTGACGAATCCGGTGCAGCACGTCACGGGCGAAATCTTGGCGAAGCCGCTTGAGGTCGTCTTGCACATGACGGCGCTGCGCCGCACTCAGCGGATGCTGGTTACGCACGGCGCAGCGGAAGCGTATTTCGTGGTGCAGCCGCTGCAAGTGCGCTTCTGTGCCCCATCCGGCGCCGGAAAACACGTTCACACCGCGGCCATAGGTAGCCTCCGACCGACTGGAAAACGCCGTCGCGGCACCTTGACGCGCCAGGGCCATCCAGAAAAGATAGTCCTCGCCGGCAGTCTTGAATTCGACCTGAAAGCGTTCCCTCGCGAACTTCGCCCATCGGAATACGACGGTGGACGTGCCGATGACGTTGCCGCGCAGGATCTGGTCGAAGAGGTCGCCCTGGTAGGAATGCAAGTGCTCTTCGACCGCGCCAATCGCAGGATGGTCCTGCGGCTGGATGCGCCGCGCCCGCGCGAAGGCGCTGGTCTGCTGTCCCAGCTGAAGGTGATCGGCAAAGTAGAGGTCGAAGCCGGCGTCCAGTGCCCGTACGGCACGTGCCAGGTGGTCTGCAGACCATTCGTCGTCGGAATCCAGGAAGGCCAGGTATTTCGTGTCGGGCGAGGCGGCGCTGAGCCCGGTGTTGCGTGCAGCACCCGGCCCACCGTTGGGCTGCTCGATGATCCGCACATCGATCGCCGTTTCCGGCCGCAGCCCTGCGACTTCCGCCGCTGCGGCCGCCGGCGAAGCGTCGTCCACCACCAGCACGTGAATGGGCAGCGGACATGCAATCTGTGCTGCGACGCTGCGCAGGGCTTTGCGCAGCACCCCGGGCTGGCGCTGAAAGTACGGTATGACGACGGTGACGCAGGGTGTCGACACGGGGCTCAGTTCCCCTCGGCATCTGACGCAACGGGCTCTGCGGTCGCAGGGGCGCGCGCCTGCGCGGCCGCGCGGCGGCGAAGCGCCAGGGCCTTCACCGCGGGCCAGCGATAGGCGGTCAGGTGGTACAGGCCACGTCGGTGTTCGGTGAAGCGCGTGTGCCAATCCATCACGCGGCCATAGAACTCCACGCGGCGCACCTCGCCGTCGGCGAACATCCGCTGCAGTTCCGCCTCGTGCAGCAGCAGGGCCGGCGACAAGGTCTTGGGCATGGCCTCGTCGTAGGCCGTCTTCAACATCACCAGCACGCCCTGGCGCAGCAGGCACAGGTCGATGGCGGCACAGCGTTCGCCCAGCAGGTATTCGAAGACCAGCGCCTCGCCGCGCCGTGCGGCCTCTTCGAAGAGGCGCGTGTAGAAGCGGCCCTGCGCGTTGTCCGGGTGTATCGCCGTGCCTTCGCGGCCCTTCCAGCCGGCGCTTTCCAGGGCGCCGTAGCGCGTGAGGGCTGGCGCCATGTCCTGAGGCTGCCGCCACACGCGCAATTCGGTCGCCGTGCCTTCCGTCGCCAGCCGGTTGCGCTGCTTCTTCAGGTTCTGGCGCAGGTTCTTGCCGCGTGCCGCCCAATAGGTGTCGAAGTCGCCTTCTATGTCTATCCAGGCGGTGTCGATGTAGGCTGAGCACTCGGTGTCGGGCGCGTCGGCCGGCTGCGGTGTATGCAAGGGGTCCACCTGGGTGACTGACAGCGCCAAGCACAGACGAAGGCGCGAACGCATCAGGCTGCGGCACAACGCGGGCAGTTCGGCATCGCGCGCTGCCACCCAGGCGCCCAACGGCAATTGCGAAGGCTGGAAGGTGCGCCAGCGCAAGGCTCCTTCAGGCACCAGCAGAAACATCGCCACCGCCTGTTCTCCCGCCTGGCAGACGAACAGGCATGCGGCGTCGTTGCCGAAGGCGTCTAGCGCTGCCACCACGGCGTCGGCGCACAGGAAGGGCAGGTCCAGCCGGGCGGCGTTCAGGCGGTCCCAGTCCCGGCGCAAGTCAGGCCGGGTGCTCAGGGCGCTCGCAGGCAGTCGGGTCCAGATCATGGGTGCGTCAGGGGTGGGCCGTGATTCAGCAGCGGCCAAGGATTTCTTGGGTCTGGCGGGCCAATCGGGCAACATCGGCTGCGCTCAGATCCTGATGGCAAAGCAACTGCAGCAACTGACGGTTCCAGCGCTGGCCGTGGTCCTGCGGGTCGGCGGGGGTGCCTGGCCAAATGCGGTCCCAGCGGAAC
>CAIWPS010000532.1 GCA_903914615.1 uncultured beta proteobacterium
ATCGCGCCGTGGCGCCGGTGGCCGCGGCGCGTTGACGCCGCGCACCGGCGGGCGGTGCGGGTCGCGCGCCGGCGCGGCGGGCTTGACGCTGATCTTCGTTCGGCTGGCCATGGCGGGATTGGACCATGCCGCCATCGCGGTCCCGTCGCAACCCCATCGCAGCGCCGGCTGTGAGCTTTCGCTATCGTGGCCGTCCCAGTGCGTGCACCCGACCCCGGAGCCCTCGACCATGCCCTTGCCCGCCTTGCGCCTGTGCTGCGCCCTCGTCCTTGCGACGGCTGTCGCCGCGCAGGCGGCGCCGGCCTTGCCGGCGGCGTTGCAGACCGAGCTCGACCGCGCCGTGCTCGACTACGGGTCGGGCCGCCTGGCGCCGGCGCTGGCGGCCTTCGAGTCGCTGGCGCGGCGCCACGTGCCTGCCGCCGAATACAACCTCGCCGTGATGCACCTGCGCGGCGAGGTGCCGCACCCCGACCGCGCCGCCGCCGAGCGCTGGTTGCGCGCGGCCGCACGGGGCGGCTTCGTCACCGCCCAGCTGATGCTCGCGCGCAGCCTGGAGAACGGCGACTTCGGCCGCCGCGACCTCGCACAGGCGCATGACTGGTACGAGCGCGCCGCCGTGGCCGGCAGCGTCGAGGCGCAGCTGGCCATGGGCACCGCGCACTACCTCGGCCGGGGCCGCGCCAAGGACCCGGCGCGCGCCGCGGCCTGGTTCCGCCAGGCCGCGCAGGGCGGCGACGTCGGCGCCATGTACCTGCTGGCTTCGATGTACGAGCAGGGCGACGGCGTCGAGCGCGACCTGCGCCTGGCCCGCTACTGGTACGCCGCGGCGGCGCAGCTGGGTGACGTCGCCGCCCCGGGCAAGGTGCAGGAACTCGATGCCCGCATGGCAGGCCAGGCCAGCTGAGGTCGCGCCGCGGCTACAGCACCACGCGCACCATCGGGTGCGTGGACAGCGTGCGGTAGAGCTCGTCGAGCTGCTCTCGGCTGGTCGCCGTGACGGTGAGGGTCAGGCCCAGGTACTTGCCGCCCTTGCTGGGGCGGCGTTCGATGGTCGAGGCGTCGAAGCCGGGGTCGAACTGCAACGCCACCGCCACCACCGCGGCCTCGAAGCCATCGGCCTGCGCGCCCATCACCTTGATCGGGAAGGCGCTGGGGTAGTCGATCAGGCTGGTCTGGTCAGGGGGGAGCGTCGCCATCAGATCGACATCGTGCGCTTGGCCTGCTGGTAGGCCTCGTAGAGGCGCGCATAGACCGGCCCCGGCTTGCCGCGCAGGGCGCCGTGGCCCACCGGCTCGCCGTCGATCTTCGTCACCGCCAGCACCTCCTTGGTCGCCGAGCTGAGCAGCACCTCGTCGGCGGCGCGCACGTCGGCCTCGGGGATGGGGCGCAGGTTGTAGGCGATGCCGCATTCCTCGCACAGCTCGCGCAGCAGGTCGACGCGGATGCCTTCCAGCACATGCTCGCTCTTGGGCGGGCCCAGCAGCGCGCCCTCGTGCACGATCCAGACGTTGCTGGCCGCGGCCTCGGTGAGCCAGCCGTCGCGGAACATGATGGTCTCCACCGCGCCGTGGTCGGCCGACATCTGGCGCGCCAGCACGTTGCCGAGCAGGCTGATGCTCTTGATGTCGCCACGCTCCCAGCGGAAGTCGCGCGCCGTGGTGCAGGCCACGCCGTGGTGGCGCTGCTCGGCGGTGGCCGGCTTCATCGGGTTGGCCATCATGAAGACGGTGGGCGTGAGGCCCGGCGGCATGACGTGGTCGCGCGGCGCCACGCCGCGCGTGACCTGGATGTAGACCAGCTGGTCCTCGGCCGCGGTGGCTTCGGCGGCGGCCGCCACCAGCGTGCGGCAGCGCGCCAGCCATTCATCGCGGCTGGCCGGGTTGGGGATGCGCAGCTTGGACAGCGAGCGTGCCAGCCTCGCCATGTGCTCGTCGAAGCGGAAGAGCCGCCGGCCGTACACCGGCACCACCTCGTAGATGCCGTCGCCGAAGATGAAGCCGCGGTCGAGCACGCTGACCTTGGCCTGCGACAGGGGCAGCACCTCGCCGTTGAGATAGACCAGCGCGTCATTCATTCCAGGCTCCTTCGGCACACGCGCGAGTGTGGCACGCCGCCTACTTGATCCACAGCCGGATGGCGTCCCAGGCGCGGCCGAAGAAGCCGGCCAGCGCCACCGGTTCCTGCACCACCAGCGGCAGCGTCGCCACCGCCGTGCCGCCGGCGGTGGTGATCTTGATGCTGCCGACGCGCTGGCCCTGCGTCAGTGGCGCCAGCAGCGGGTCGGTGCGCTCGATGGTGGTCTTGAGCTTGTCGCCCTCGCCCTTGGGCACGGTGACGTAGAGCGCGCCTGCGGCACCCAGCTTGGCCTCGGACCTGTCGCCCTTCCAGACGGGCACGGTGGCCATCGGCTTGCCGGCCTCAAAGAGGCGCACCGCGTCCCAGGCCTGCCAGCCCCAGTTCAGCAGCTTCTGGCTTTCGGCGGCGCGGGCTTCCTTGCTCGCCGTGCCCATCACCACGCTGAGCAGGCGGCGCTTGCCGGCCGGCGTGTCGCGCACCGCGCTGGCCACGAGGCAGTAGCCGGCGGCGTCGGTGTAGCCGGTCTTCATGCCGTCGACCGTGGGGTCGCGGCCGAGCAGCATGTTGCGGTTGTCCTGCTTGATGTTGTTGTAGGTGTACTGGCGGATCGAGTACAGCGGGTAGAAGTCGGGGTGGTCGGTGATGATGTGCGCGGCGATGGTGGCGACGTCACGCGCCGAGACGTAATGCCCGGCCTCGGTGAGCCCGGCCACGTTCTTGAACTGCGTGTTCTTCAGGCCCCAGGCCTGGGCCTGGCGGTTCATCATGGCGACGAAGTTCTCGACCGAGCCGCCCACCCCCTCGGCCAGCGCCACCGAGGCGTCGTTGCCGCTCTGCACGATCATGCCGCGCAGCAGTTCGCTCACCCGGGGCGTCATCGTGGTGTCGATGAACATCAGGCTGCCGCCGCCCTTGCGTTCGGCCCAGGCGCGCAGCGACACCGGCAGCGTCTGCTCCAGCGTGAGCTTCTTGTCGCGCAGGGCGTTGAAGACGATGTAGGCCGTCATCAGCTTGGTCAGCGAGGCCGGCTCGGCCTGCGAGTCGGCGTCGCGTTCGGCCAGCACCTGGTTGCTCGCGAGGTCGATGAGGATGTACTGCCGCGCCGCGATCTCGGGCGGCGGCAGGGCCTGGGCATGCGCCGAGGCGACGAGGAGGGCCAGGCAAAGGGCGAGCAGAGATTTCATGGAACCTTCAGGGGCCGGGGCGCGCAGCCCACGCGCCGACGACGATCTGTTTGAGCACGGACAGTTGCCCGTGGAAGAAGTGGCCGGCGCCGGGCAGCACCGTCACGGGCAGGGCCTGCGGCCGCGCCCAGTCGAAGACGGCCGACAGCGGCACCACGTCGTCGGCCTCGCCGTGCACCACCAGCGTGTCGGCGGGCACGGCAGCGGTCTCGAAGTTCGTCACCGCAGGCGCCACCAGCACGACGCGCTCGGCAGCCACGGCACCGGTGGCAACCGTGGCAGCAGCCAGCCGCGCCGCGACCTGCGAAGCAACGTAGCCGCCGAAGGAAAACCCGCCCACGACCAGCGGCTGCCCTGCACCGCGCCGCGCGGCGACGACGGCCAGGGCATCGTCGATCTCGCCGCGGCCCTCGTCCCAGGCCCCTTGCGAGGCGCCGATGCCGCGGAAGTTGAAGCGCAAGCTGGCATAACCCAGCTGCACGAAGGCGCGGGCCAGCGTCTGCACGACCTTGTTGTCCATGGTGCCGCCGTGCAGCGGGTGCGGGTGGCACAGCAGGGCCAGGCCGCGCGGCGCCGCGGCCGGGGCATCGAAGGCACATTCGATGGCGCCGGCCGGCCCGGCGACGTGGAAGCGCTGCGTCGAGGAATTCATCGGCCCACGTCGGGCGCGAGGAGCAGCCGCTCGACGACGCGGCCCTGCCGCAGGTGCGAGTCGACGATCTCGTCGAGGTCCTGCTTGTCGACGAAGGTGTACCAGGTCTCGTCCGGGTAGACCACCGCCACCGGGCCGCCGGCGCAGCGGTCCAGGCAGCCGGCCTTGTTCACGCGCACGCCGCCGGGGCCGGCCAGGCCGGCCGCCTTGACGGCGGCTTTGCAGTGGTCGAAGGCTGCCTGCGCGTCGTGGTCGGCGCAGCAGGCTTCGCCGCCCTTGCGCTGGTTCAGGCAGAAGAAGATGTGGTGCTTGTAGTAGCTCATTGCAGGCGATTGTAGGCAGCGCCTAGGGTCGACCCTAGGTGC
>CAIWPS010000533.1 GCA_903914615.1 uncultured beta proteobacterium
CCGCTGCCGGTGGCGCCGTGCAGCAGCACCGGCTGGGTCGCGGTGGCGATGGCGGCCAGCGCGGCAGCCTGCTCGGCGCTCCGCTCGGGAAGCTGCGGCGGCGCGCCGGCCGGCGCCGGCGCCAGGCGCTGCAGGCGCGCGATGCGCCGCGCCAGCTGCGTGTCGTCGACCTTGCGCAGCTCCGGCGGCAGCACGGCCAGTGCCAGCTCGCCGACCCCGCGCTGGTAGTAGCCGGCGGCGAATTCGACCAGCGCGCGCCAGTCCGCCGCCAGCGGCGGCAACGACGAGATGACCGCCACGACGCCACGCAGCGCACCCGGCGCCGGCCCGGCGGCCGGATCGCGCGGCCACACCAGGCCGGCCACTTCGCGCTTGCCCAGCGGCACGCGCACCAGGGTGCCCAGTGGCAGTGCCGCGGTGCACTCGTAGTCCAGCAGCCCGCCCACGGCGCTGTGGCGCGGCGTCTCCACCGCAACCGCCAGAACCTCGACTTCAGTCATGGTCAAGGACTGTGAACTTGCGCACGGAAGCTCGGCAGCACTTCAAGGAAACGCGGCAAGTGCATGATTGGAAATGACTTTTCCAGCTGTCCACCTTTTCTGTGGATAACATTGTGCGCAAGCTGCGGCCAGACGCGCCAAGTGCTTGATTCTGCGGGACCGCGGCTGCCTTGCCTGATTTGGTGGCACGTCGACGATGCCATTGAAATCAAAGACTTAGCACGAATTTCCGGGAATTTCGGGGCTGCGCCGGGGCATCTTGAATGGCGCTGCACCGCAGCACTCGTTTTGGGGATAAGTCAAGCCCTGAGCGCTCACTCACCGGGTTTTTTGCCCGCCCTTGCCGGGCCCGCGTCGGCAGCGCTAGTGCCTGCTCACCGGGCGCAGCCGGCCCGCCGTCGCGCCGCATGGCGCGGGCGTTTCAGGCCGGGGCGCGCTGGCGGCGCGAATGGGCATGCACGGCCTCGACCAGCGCCGCGACATGCTCGGGCGGCGTGTGCTGGCTGATGCCGTGGCCGAGATTGAAGACATGGCCATCCCAGCCGCCGTCGGCCCGCTGCGGGCGGCCGAAACTCTCGAGCACGGCCACGCCTTCGCGTGCCACGGCCTCGGGCGGGGCGAAGAGCACGCTGGGGTCGAGGTTGCCCTGCAGCGCCACCTGGTGGCCCACGCGCTGGCGCGCGGCGCCCAGGTTCACAGTCCAGTCCAGGCCGACCACGTCGGCGCCGCAGCCGGCGATGTCGTCCAGCCAGGCGCCGCCGCCCTTGGTGAAGACGATCACCGGCACGCGCGCTCCTTCGGCCTCCCGCTTCAGGCCGGCGACGACGCGGCGCGTGTAGTCCAGGCTGAAGCGCTGGAAGGCGCCGTCGGCGAGCACGCCGCCCCAGCTGTCGAAGATCATCACCGCCTGCGCGCCGGCGTCGATCTGCGCATTCAGGTAGGCCGTCACCGCCTGGGCGTTGACGTCCAGGATGCGGTGCATGAGATCGGGCCGGCTGTAGAGCATGGTCTTGATGAGCCGGTAGTCGTCGCTGCCGGCGCCTTCGACCATGTAGCTGGCCAGCGTCCACGGGCTGCCGGAGAAGCCGATCAGCGGCACGCGGCCGACGCGCCGGCCCTGGGCGTCGGTGGTCAGCAGGGCCTGGCGGATCGAGCGCACGGCGTCGAAGACATAGCGCAGCTTGTCGAGGTCGGGCGCCTGCAGTGCCGCCACGGCAGCCTCGTCGCGCACCGGGTGGGCGAAGCGCGGGCCCTCGCCGGCGCCGAAGCTCAGGCCCAGGCCCATGGCGTCGGGGACGGTGAGGATGTCGGAAAACAGGATCGCCGCGTCCAGCGGAAAGCGCTCCAGCGGCTGCAGCGTCACATCGGTGGCGAACTGCGGGTTCGTTGCCAGGCCCATGAAGCTGTTGCCGGCCTTGACGCGCGTGGCCTTGTATTCCGGCAGGTAGCGGCCGGCCTGGCGCATCAGCCAGACGGGGGTGTGCGGGGTGCTCTGCCGCAGGCAGGCACGCAGGAAGCAATCGTTTTGCAGCGCGCTGGACATGGCGGCGATTATGGCTTCGCGCCTGCGCCCCCGATTCGCGGGGATCGTCCACGCCGGCGTGTCATCCTGCCGCCCGCGGCGACGGGCGGGCTATAGCATGCGCCGGCACCACACCGAGGATGCGAGGACGGCGCCATGCACAATAAGATTTCCCTCTGCGCGCGTTGGGCGGCACGGCTGGGAGCGCTGCTCGCGGCCACGCTGCTCGGCGGCTGCGGCTACAACCAGTTCCAGCAGCTCGACGAGCAGGTCAAGGCCGGCTGGAGCGAGGTGCTCAACCAGTACCAGCGCCGCGCCGACCTCATTCCCAGCATCGTTGCCAGCGTCAAGGGCGAGGCGAATTTCGAGCAGGAGACGCTGACGAAGGTCATCGACGCCCGCTCGCGCGCCACCTCCATCGAGGCCACGCCCGAGCTCGTCAACAACCCCGAGGCCTTCAACAAGTTCCAGGCCGCGCAGGGCGAGCTCACCGGGGCCCTGAGCCGGCTCATGGTCGTCAGCGAGAACTACCCGAGCCTGAAGGCCAATGCGGCCTTCCAGGACCTGCGCGTGCAGCTCGAAGGCACCGAGAACCGCATCACCGTGGCGCGCAACCGCTACATCCAGACGGTGCAGCAGTACAACGTGCTGGCACGCAGCTTCCCCACCAACGTCACCGCGATGATCTTCAGCTACACCGTCAAGCCCAGCTTCACGGTGCAGAACGAGGCCACGATCTCGGCGCCGCCGGTGGTGAACTTCGACAAGCCGGCGCCGCCGGCCGCTGCCGCAGCGTCGAAGTAGCGCACCTTGGCCGCTGCCCTGCGCGCCCTGCTGCTGTCGTGGGCGCTGCTGTGTGCCGCGCTGGCGCAGGCGCAGGACGTGCTGCCGGTGCCGGCGCTGTCGGCGCATGTCATCGACCAGACCGCCACGCTCGAGCCGGCGCAGCGCGACGCGCTGGAGGCCAGGCTGGCGGCCTTCGAAGCCCAGGCCGGCACGCAGATCGTGGTCCTGCTGGTGCCCACCACCGCGCCCGAGGACATCGCGGCCTACGCGCAGCGCATCGGCGACCACTGGAAGATCGGCCGCCCCAAGGTCGGCGACGGCCTGCTGGTGGTGGTGGCCAAGGGCGACCGCACGGCGCGCATCGAAGTCACCAAGGCCCTTGAAGGCGCCATCCCCGACCTTGCGGCGCACCAGGTCATCGACCGCGCCTTCCTGCCTGCCTTCCGCCAGGGCGACTATGCCGGCGGCCTCAACGCCGGGCTGGACCTGCTGATGGCGCGCATCCGCGGCGAGGCGCTGCCGCTGCCGGCCAACGGCGCCACCCAGGGCCAGGGCGGCGATGGCGGCGGCCTGCCCTTCGACAAGCTCGTGATGTTCTTCTTCATCGGCGTGCCCGTCGTCGGCGGCGTGCTCAGCGCGCTGTTCGGCCGCAAGCTGGGCTCGGTCGTCACCGCCGGTGCGGCGGGCGGGCTGGCCTGGTGGCTGAGCGCCAGCGTGCTGATGGCCGTCGGCGCCGGCCTGGCGACGCTGCTGGTGGTGGGCGTGCTGGGCGTGGGCACGGTGCTGCGGCTGGTGGCCATGGGCGCCGGCCGCGGCGGCGGTTTCGGGGGCGGTGGCGGCGGTGGCGGTTTCTCCTCCGGGGGCGGCGGCGACTTCGGTGGCGGCGGCGCCTCGGGGCGCTGGTGAGGGCGCGATGAAGAACCGCCTGGGCCGCCTGCTGCAACACCGCTGGCACGACGAGTCCGACCTGCGGCGCGCCCTCGTGCCGGCGGCGCTGGCGCGGCTGGAGGCCCATGTGGCGGCCAGCGAGCAGCGCCACAGCGGCCAGATCCGCCTGTGCGTCGAAGCCGGCATGCCGCTGTCCTACCTGTGGCGCCACGCCACGGCGAGGCAGCGCGCCGTGGCCCTCTTCGGCAAGCTGCGCGTGTGGGACACGGCGCACAACAACGGCGTGCTCATCTACCTGCTGCTGGCCGAGCGCGCGATCGAGATCGTGGCCGACCGCGGCCTGACCGCGCTCGTGCCCGCAGCCGCCTGGCAGCAGATCGCCACCGGCCTGGGCCAGGCCCTGCGCGAGCGCCACTACGAGCAGGGGCTGGACGAGGCCATCGCCGCCGTCGATGTGCTGCTGGTGCAGCACTTCCCGCGCCTGGCGGGCGAGGACTACGCCAACGAACTGCCCGACCGCGTCGTGCAACTCTGAAGGGCCGCCGCGGCGCCGCCCAGCCGCTCAGCGCTGCGACCGCACCCAGGCCGCGTAGGCGGCCTGTCGTTCCGCGTCGGGCGGGTACAGGCCGGGCAGCGCCACGCCGGCCTCGACCTGGCCCATGATCCAGTCTTCCAGGCGTTCCTGTTCCTGCGCCGCGGCCACCACCTCGTGCAGCAGCGCGGCCGGGATCAGCACCGCGCCATCGTCGTCGGCGACGACGACGTCGTTGGGGAACACCGCGACGCCGCCGCAGCCCACCGGCTCCTGCCAGCCGACGAAGGTCAGCGCCGCCACCGAAGGCGGCGCCGCGACGCCGCCGCACCACACCGGCAGGCCGGTGCCGAGCACGCCGGCAAGGTCGCGCACGGCGCCGTCGCTGACGAGCCCGGCGACGCCGCGCTGGCGCATGCGCGCGCACAGGATGTCGCCGAAGATGCCGGCCTCGGTCACGCCCATGGCATCGACCACGGCGATGCAGCCCGCCGGCATGGCCTCGATGGCGGCGCGCGTGGAAATGGGCGCGCCCCACGAAGCCGGCGTCGCCAGGTCCTCGCGCGCCGGCACGAAGCGCAGCGTGAAGGCGCGGCCGACGCGCCGCCCCTGGCCCGGGCGCAAGGCCCGCGCGCCACGCACCCAGACCTTGCGCAGCCCCTTCTTCAGCAGCACCGTGGTCAGCGTGGCGGTGGTGACGCCGGCCAGCGCGCGCGCGATGTCCTCGTCCAGCGGCAGCGGCTCGGCAGCCATCAGGTGCTGACGCGGCAGGCGGTTTCCGAACCCGACCAGTCGGCCAGCGCGCCGCCCAGCACGGCACCGCGGCGCACCGCCGTCATCTCGGCCACCACCGACATCGCGATCTCCGGTGGCGTGCGCGCGCCCAGGTTCAGGCCCACCGGGCCGCGCAGGCGCGCCACCTCGGCAGCGCTGACGTCGAATTGCAGCAGCCGCTGGCGCCGCGCCTCGTTGTTGCGCCGCGAGCCCAGGGCACCGACGTAGAAGGCCGGCGTCTTCAGCGCCTCCATCAGCGCCAGGTCGTCGAGCTTGGGGTCGTGCGTCAGCGCCACCACGGCGCTGTGGGGGTCGAGGTTCATCGCGATGACGAGGTCGTCGGGCATCAGGCGCGACAGCGTGACGCCTTCGATCGCCTCCCACCCTTCGTGGTATTCCTCGCGCGGGTCGCAGACGGTGACGCGGTAGTCCAGCATCACCGCCATGCTGGCCAGGTAGCGGCTGAGCTGGCCGGCGCCGATGAGGAGCAGTCGCAGCCGCGGGCCGTGCACGGTTTCCAGCACCTGGCCGTCGAAGCGCAGCGTGTCGCCGTCCTCGCTGGGCGACAGGCTCACCAGGCCGGTGGCCATCTCGAGCCGGCGCCGCACGACGCGGTGCGACTCGATGGCCGCCAGCAGCTCGCGCAGCAGGCTGCCCGCCGACAGCGGCTCCAGCACGATCTGCACCGTGCCGCCGCAGGGCAGGCCGAAGCGCTGCGCCTCGTCCGCGGTGACGCCGTAGGTGGTGGTCTGCGGCAGCCGGCTGGCGAGCTCGCCGCGCTTGACGCGCTCGATGAGGTCGTCCTCGATGCAGCCGCCCGACAGCGAACCCGCCACCTGGCCGTCGTCGCGGATGATCATCAGGCTGCCCGGCGGCCGCGGGCTGCTGCCCCAGGTGCGCACCACCGTGCCGAGCACGACGCGGTGGCCGCGGTTCATCCAGTCCATGGCGCTGCGGATGACTTCGACGTCCATGCTGTTCATCGCGGGCGGCTCCTGTCGGAAGGGGGAAGGGAGGATGCCACAGCGGCGGCGCCTTTGCTTCGCCCAGCCATGGCCGGCTCAGACCGCGCAGTAGCGTTCCTGGATCTCGCGGTCGGCCAGCAGCTCCTCGGCCGCACCGTGGTGGACGATGCGGCCCTGGTCGAGGATGTAGGCGCGGTCGCTGATCTGCAGCGCGCGTTCGACGTTCTGCTCCACCAGCACGAGCGTTGTACCCTGGCGCTTCATGCGCCTGAAGAGCTCGAACATCTCGTGCACCAGCAGCGGCATGATGCCTTCGCTGGGCTCGTCGAGCAGGATCAGGCGCGGCCGCGCCATCATGGCGCGGGCGATGGCCAGCATCTGCTGTTCGCCGCCCGACAGCGAGGTGCCTTCCTGGTTCATGCGCTCGGCCAGCCGCGGGAAGGTCTGCGCGATCCCGGCGATGCGTTCGGCCTCCATGCCGCGTTCGCTGCCGGCGATGAGCCCCAGGCGCAGGTTCTCGCGCACCGTCAGACCCGGCACGATGCGGCGCTCTTCGGGCACGTAGGCCAGGCCCAGGTGCCAGCGCGCGTGCGCCGGCAGGGCCAGGATGTCGTGGCCGTCGAAGCGCACGCTGCCGGCGCGCTTGCTCATCAGGCCCATGATGGCGCGCAGCGTGCTGGTCTTGCCGGCGCCGTTGCGGCCCATCAGCGTGACGATCTCGCCCGCCTTCACTTCGAAGGACAGGCCCTGCACGACATGGCTGCGGTCGTACCAGGCGTCGAGCCCTTGCACTTGCAGCATCAGCCCTGCCCCAGGTAGACGCGGCGCACGTCGTCGTTGGCGCGGATGTCTTCGGGCGTGCCCTCGGCCAGGAACTCGCCGTGGTGCAGCACCAGCAGGCGCTGGCAGATGCCCATCACCAGCTTCATCTTGTGCTCGACGAGGATCACCGTGCGCTCGCCGGCGAGCTCCACGATGAGGTCCATCATCACCCTGGTCTCCTCGGGCGACATGCCCGCCGTGGGCTCGTCCATCAGCAGCAGCGCGGGCTCGCAGGCCAGCGCCATCGCGACCTCCAGCGCGCGCTGCTGGCCGTGCGCCAGGTCGGCGGCCGGGCGGCTGGCATGCGCGGCCAGGCCGACGCGTTCGAGCAGGTCGCTGGCGCGCTCGGCCAGTTCGCGCATCGCGGCGCGGGGCTTGAAGAGCTCGTAGCGCGAACGCTTCATCTGCACCGCCACGCGAACGTTCTCGTGCGCGCTGAGCTGGCGGAAGACGTTGGTGATCTGGAAGCTCTTGGCAATGCCCGCGCGCGCGAATTCGTGCTGCGCCGCGCCGGTGATGTCGCGGCCCTGGAACCTCAGCCGCCCGCTGCTCGGCGCGAAGGCGCCGCTGACGACGTTGAAGAAGGTGCTCTTGCCGGCGCCGTTGGGGCCGATGATGGCGCTGAGCTTGCCGGCCTCGAAGCGGGCCGAGACCTCGCGCAGGGCGACGAAGTTGCCGAAGCGCTTGCTGACCGCCTCGACTTCCAGGATCGGCGCCGTCACGCCGCGCGCTCCAGCCGCCGCACGAGCGAACCCCAGACCCCCGCCGGGAAGAACAGCACGAAGACCATGAACACCGCGCCCACCACCGCCATCCAGTGGCTCGTGAGCGTGGTCACCACGTCCTCGAGCGTCAGGAACAGCCCGGCGCCGACGAAGGGCCCGAAGAAGGTGCCCATGCCGCCCAGCAGGCACATCATCACCGCCTGCCCGGACAGCAGGTAGTGCAGCGAGTCGATGGGCACGACCGACAGGTGCAGCGCGCGCAACGCGCCGGCCAGGCCGCAGACCGCCGCCGAGAGCACGAACACCAGCAGCTTGGTTCGCGCGACGTCGTAGCCGCAGGCCGCGGCGCGCGCCTCGTTCTCGCGCACCGCCTCGATGACGGCGCCGAAGGGCGAGGCCAGCAGCCGCGAGACGAACCACAGCGCCGCGGCGACGAAGGCCAGGATGACGTAGTACTTGGTCGTCGGGTCGAGGAAGTCGAACTTCCAGCCGAAGACCTCGGCCGCGGGCACCTGGATGCCGCGCAGCCCGTTCTCGCCGCCGGTCCAGCGCTCGGCCTTGTAGAAGGCGTAGTAGACGATCTGCGCCAGCGCCAGGGTCACCATCGAGAAGTAGATGCCGCGCGTGCGGATGGCCAGGAAGCCGATGACCAGCCCGGCCAGCGCCGCCGCCGCGACGCCGACCAGCACCGCCAGCCCCCACGGCAGGCCGAAGCTGACCATCGCGATGCCGGTGAGGTAGCTGCCCACGCCCAGGAAGGCTGCATGGCCGAAGGACAGCAGCCCGGTGTAGCCGAACAGCAGGTTGAAGCCGACCGCGAAGAGGCCGAAGACGAGGATGTTGATCGCCAGCGCCTGGTAGGGCATGAGCAGCGGAAAGACCAGCAGGAAGGCGATGACGGCCGCGACGCGATGGCGGCGGACCGTGGCGACGAGATCCCTCATCCCGCCCTTCATCCCATCAGGCCCGATTTGCCGAAGAAGCCCTGCGGCCGCACCAGCAGCACCAGCGCCATCAGCACGTAGATCGACAGCTCGGCCAGGTCGGGCGCGAACAGCGAGGTCATCGAGAACACCACGCCCACCAGCAGCCCCGCCACCACTGCGCCGGGCAGCGAGCCCATGCCGCCGACGACGGTGACGACGAAGCTCTCGGCCAGCACCGGGATGCCCATCTCGGGGTTGACCGCGCGCGTCGGCGCCGCGAGCACACCCGACAGGCCGGCGATGGCCGTGCCGATGCCGAACACGGTGAGCCAGACGCGCGCGATGTCGATGCCCAGCACCTTGCAGATCTCGCCGTCGCGGCTGCCGGCACGCACGATGAGGCCGTAGCGCGTCTTCTCCAGGAACAGCCAGAGCGCGCCGACAACCGCGGCGGTGGCGAAGATCAGGAACAGCCGGTACTTCGGAAAGTAGCCGATGCCCAGGTCGATGCTGCCGCGCAGCGCGGCCGGCGTCGACGACGGCAGCCCCTCGATGCCGAAGAGCACGCGCATGGCCTCGATCAGCACCCAGGACAGGCCGAAGGTCAGCAGCAGCGGATAGTCGATGCCGCGCCCGTACAGCGGCCGCACCAGGAAGCGCTCGGTGAGCAGGCCCAGGGCGCCCACCACCAGCGGCGTCAGCACCAGGCTGAACCAGAAGTTGCCGGTGAGGCCGAGGAAGTACAGGCCCACGAAGGCACCCACCATGAAGAAGGCGCCGTGCGCGAAGTTCACCACCGTGAGCATGCCGAAGATCAGGCTCAGGCCCACGGCCAGCAGCGCGTACACGGACCCCAGCGCGATGCCGGTGACGAGCTGCAGGGCGAGCAGCGAAGGCGTGACTTCCACGGCCAGGTCAGGTGGTCGTGATCTTGTGTCCCATCTCTTCACAGGTCCGCAGGTTCTTCTCGTCGGCAGCCTCGATGGCCAGCACGCTGAAGACGTCGTTCTTGTCCTTCATGTTCTTCGACTTGCTCTCGACGATGACCACGCTCTGCACGCTCTGGTGGTCGCACTTGCGGTAGAACTGCGGCCCCTTGTACCAGTCGTACTTCAGCTGCCGCAGCGCGATGGCCACGCGGGTGCTGTCGGTGGCGTCGGCGTCCTTCACCGCCTGCAGCACGCTACGGATGCCGGCGTAGCCCAGGGCGCCGTAGTCCGAGGGCACGGCGCCGCCGTAGGCCTTGCGGAAGGCGTCGTTGAACTTCTTCGCGCTGGGGATCTTGTCCTCCATGCCCCAGTAGTAGCTGGTGCCGCCGAGGATGCCTTCGAAAGCCTCGGCGCCGCCGGCCTGGCGGCTGGTGTACAGCAGCACCGGCGCGATGATCTTCGTGCCCTGCTTCAAGCCGAAGTCGGTGGCCTGCTTGGCGCTGTTGACGAGGTCGCGGCCGAAGTTGGCCAGCACCAGGATGTCGGGCTTGAGCGCCTGGATGCGCGGCAGGAAGGCGCTGTAGTCGGCGGCACCCAGCGGGTGGCGGATGTCGGCCAGCGTCTGCATGCCCAGGCCCGCGCCGGCGCGCTGGAATCCGCGCACCATCTCGTGGCCGTAGGCGTAGTCGGCGGTCAGGTACACCACCTTCTTGCCGAACTTCGGGAAGGCGTAGCGCGCCACGGCACCGGCGGTGAGGTGCGGGTTCAGCGCCTCGTGGAAGGTGTACAGGCTCCAGTCCTTGGCCTCGTTGATGGTGTCGCTCTGGCTGATGCTGTTGAACAGCACCTTGCGTTCCTTCGTGACCGCGTTGATCGACAGCTGGGTGGCAGCCGAGAGCGAGCCGACGACGAAGTTGACCTTGTCCTTCTCGATCAGCTCCAGCGTGCGCGTGGCGGCCTCGCCGGGGTTGAGCTTGTCGTCGCGCACCAGCAGTTCGGCGATCTGGCCCTTGTGGCCGCCGGCGGCGTTCCACTCCTTCACCGCCAGTTCGGCGGCGCGCACCTGGTCCTGGGCCTCGGCGCTGAAGGCGCCGGTCAGCGGCACCGGGAAGCCGATCTTGATCGCCGCCGCCTGGGCGCGCGCGACGTGAAAGAGCGCAGGCGCCGCGGCCAGTGCGCCGCTGGCCAGGACGAGGCGGCGGCGCCGCGGGTTGCTTGGGTGCATCGGTGGGTCTCCTTCGGGGTTGGCGCCGGCTTCAGCCCGGCTGTGCTTCTGTGCTCGTCACGGGTGCGAACAGGCCGGGGTCGATGGCCGTCTCGTGCATCACGGCTTCGTCGCTGCGGCGGGCCGCGTGGCCCCCGCGTTGCGCCTGCAGGTAGGCGCCGAGCTGGCGCGCGCGTTCGACCACCGCCGCGCCCGCGGGCTGGCGCAGCAGGTCGTACTGCAGCAGCGCCGCCGGCGTCGTGCCCAAGGCGGCCACGGCCAGCGCCAGCGCCACGGCGTCGTCGCCGGCCTTGGCCACGCCCATGCCCACGTGCGGTCGCGCCACCATCGCCGCATCGCCCAGCAGCGCCACGCGGCCTTGGGCCAGTCGCGGCGAGATGAAATCGAAGATGGGCTGCAGGAAAGGCGCGGCGGTCTTCTCGACCACTTCGGCAAACTGCGGCGCCAGCCGCTCGCGCGCGGCCTGGCGCATGGCCGCGATGTGGCGCCAGGAGACCTGCTGCGGCGGAATGCCTTCGGCGTAGTGGACGCCGTCGGCGTCGGTGAGCAGGGCCTTCAGCTCGTCGGCACCGGCCGGGCGGTACCAGACGAAGTTCCAGCGCCGCTGGCCGGGCAGCGTGCCGTCGTCGGCGCCGGCCACCGGGTAGCCCAGCATCTGCTCGCCCTCGGGCAGGCCGAAGGCAAAGTGCGGGAACAGCGTCTGCCGCGTCAGCCGCGACAGCGCCGCCTCGTCGCACACGCCGCGCCAGGCGACGTAGCCCGCGTACTGCGGCTGCACCTGCGGCGCCAGCTGCGCACGCACGGTGCTGCGGATGCCGTCGGCGGCCACCAGCAGGTCGGCGCGCAGGGTCTCGCCGCCGGCCAGCGTGACGGTGACGCCATCGTCGTCGGGCTGCACCGCCGCGACGGCGGCGCCCAGCCGCATGCAGGCCGGCGGCAGCGCCGCGCGCAGCAGCGCGTACAGCCGCCCCCAGGACGTCAGCAGCTGCCGGTGCGGCCAGCGCTGCGCCGCGTCGCCGGCGGCGTCGAGCACCACGCGTTCGTCGACCCAGACGCCCAGGGTGTCGTCTACCGCCGCGCCGGCGGCGCGCAGTGCAGCCAGCAGCGCGGCGTGGGTGACGATGCCGGCGCCGCGGCCTTCCAGCGAGCGCGGCGAGCGTTCCAGCACCAGCACGTCGATGCCGGCGCGCTGCAGCAGGTTGGCGGCCATCAGCCCGCCCAGCGAGCCACCGACGATGAGGACGCGTGGCATCGGCTCAGTCCCCGCGTGCGGCGGGCAGCGCCGCCTTTTCTTCGGCCGGGTAGTTCAACTCGACGACGACGCCGTTGGGGTCGCTGAGGAACACCTGGTACAGCCCCAGCGCCGGCACCGTGCGCTCGCGGCAGGGCACGCCGCGTTCGCGCAGCCGCGCCAGCATGCCGGCCAGGCCGGTGGCGAAGAAGGCCACGTGGTCGACGACGCCGGTGCCCACCAGCGCGGCCTCGTCGCGGTCGCCGAGGTAGCGCTTGAGGCCCTCGGGGTCGTTGCGGTCGATGCCGATGATGTGGATGGCGGCCTGCGCGTAGTCGTCCGCCGCGCCCGGGTAGAGCCAGATGCCGGGAAAGGGAAAGGGCGGCCGCGGGCCGATCTGCATGCCCAGCAGGCCGCAGTAGAAGCGCTCGGTGGCCGCGAGGTCCAGCGTGCGGATCGAGAAGTGGTTCAGCGCCAGCGACATGCGCCCTCTCCTTTCAAGCCGCGGCGCGTGCCGCAGGCGCGACCGGCGCGAGCTCGGCGGCCTGCGCCAGGAAGCCGCGGATGCGGTCGCCGATGAAGGTGTCCACCAGCGCCGCGTTGCCCTGGCCGGCATAGGGCTGCTGGTAGACCAGGGGCCAGATGCCCAGGTGGTAGATGAGCCCGCCGTGGAAGCCCATCAGCAGCGCCTCTTCGCGCGGCGTGGGCCGGGCGCGCGAGCGGCTGCCGCCGGCGCGGCGGGCCTCGCGCAGCAGGCGCGGGAACAGCTTGTCGCGCACCATCGCGAAATAGCGGGTCGGGATGAGCCCGTCGCTGAGGCCCGAATGGACGAGGATGCGCAGCCACTCGGGCGTCAGGATGGCGGCCAGGTACTCGCGGTAGAAGGCGTGCAGCTTGTCCTGCGCCGGCAGGCGCGGGTCGTCCAGCAGCGCCTCCCAGCGCACGTCCCAGCGGCCGGCGATGGTCTGCTCGTAGACGCGTTCGATGAGCGCGCGCTTGGTCGGAAAGTAGTGGTACAGCAGCGTGTGGGCGATGCCGAGTTCCGCCGCCAGCTCGCGCATCTGCGCCTCCAGGCCGCGGCGGGCGAAGAACTCGGCGGCACCGTCGACGATCTGCTGCTCGCGTTCCTGCGCACCGAGGCGGCGGCGCGGCGGCACGGCCGGCGGCAAGGCGGGCCTGCGACGCATGGGGCGGGTTTCTGCGGTATTGACCATCTGCTCAACTCTGCTGAAATTGTTGAACGGCTGATCAACAAGCCCCATCCTGACTAACCCGAGTCGCCCACCCTGCTTCCGCCCCGATGAAATCGCCGGCCTTCGACTACGTCCGCGCCGAGTCGCCACAGCATGCGCTGGCGCTGCTGGCGCAGCATGGCGACGAGGCCCGCGTGCTGGCCGGCGGGCAGACGCTGCTGGCCACGCTGAACATGCGGCTGTCGCAGCCGGCCCTGCTGGTCGACATCGGCGGCCTGCAGGCCTGGCGCGGCATCGAGGTGCAGGGCGGCGTGCTGCGCATCGGCGCGCTGGTGCGGCATGTCGAGATCGAGGAATCGGCCCTGGTGGCACGCCACGCGCCACTGCTGGCCCAGGCCGCCCCGCACATCGCCCACCGCGCCATCCGCAACCTGGGCACCTTCGGCGGCGCGCTGGCCTACGCCGACCCGGCCGCCGAATGGCCGGCCTGCGTGCTGGCGCTGGGCGGCACGCTGGTGCTGCAGGGCACGCAGGGCGAGCGGCGCGTCGCCGCAGCCGACTTCTTCCAGGGCCTGTACACCACGGCGCTGCAGGAAGGTGAGCTGCTGGCGGCCTGCGAACTGCCACTGGCCGCGGCCGATGAGCGGCAGCACTTCAGCGAGCTGGCGCGCCGCCACGGCGACTACGCCATCGCCGGCCTGGCCGCCTGCGCGCGGCGCGCGGCCGACCGCCTGCTCGACGTGCGCCTGGCCTTCCTGAGCCTGGGCGACCGGCCGCTGCGCGCCAGTGCGGCCGAAGCCATTCTGCAGGCCGGCCCGCTGGACGATGCCCGCATCGCCGCGGCCGATGCGGCGCTGCGCGCCGAGCTCGTCCCCTTTGCCGACCTCACCCATTCCGCCGCCGCCAAGACGCAGCTCGCCGCGACGCTGATGCGCCGCGCCTTGCGGGCACTGGCAGCCTGAGCGCCATCGCCATGACCACGCCCAGCGACGCCCCCCACAGGCGCATCACCGTCGAAGTCAACGGCACGGCCTGCGTGCGCGATGTCGAATGCCGGCGCCACCTCGTCGATTTCCTGCGCGAGGACTGCGGCCTGAAGGGCTCGCACCTGGGCTGCGAGCATGGCGTGTGCGGCGCCTGCACGGTGCGGCTGGACGGCCAGGTGGTGCGGGGCTGCCTGGTGCTTGCCGCACAGGCCGACGGGCGCCGCGTCGAGACCGTGGAGACGCCCGCGCCGTCGCCGCGGCTGAAGGCGCTGCAGGACGCCTTCGTCGAGCACAACGCGCTGCAGTGCGGCTACTGCACGCCGGGCATGCTGATGGCCGCGCTCGACCTCGTCGAACGTCGCCCGGGCGCCAGCCGCGAGCAGGTGCGCGAGTGGATGAGCGGCAACTACTGCCGCTGCACCGGCTACCACGCCATCGTCGACGCCGTGTGCGCGGTGCTGGAGCAGCAGCGCGCCGGCCGCTTCGAAGAGGCCGCACCGGCATGAACCACCCCACCGAGCGGCCGACCCGGCGCGATCTCGGCGCCGGGCTGCCCGCCGTCACCGAGGACCAGCGCCACATCGGCGTGGCGCTGCCGCGCGAGGGCGCGCGGCGGCTGACGCAGGGCCGCGGCCAGTACGTCGACGATGTCGTGCTGCCGCGCATGGCGCATGTCGTCTTCTGGCGCAGCCCGGTGGCGCACATGCGCATCACGCGCATCGAACGCGAGGCGGCGCGCCGGCTGCCGGGCGTCATCGCCGTGGCGGTCGGGCGCGAGATCGCCGAACTCTGCAAGCCCTGGGTCGCCACCCTGGCTCACCTGGCCGGCATCAAGAGCGCGCCGCAATACCCGCTGGCGATCGACCGCGCCACCTGGCAGGGCGAGCCCGTGGTGGCCGTGGTGGCCGAGACGCGCGAACGCGCCGAGGATGCGCTGGCCCTGCTCGAGGTCGAGTGGGAAGACCTGCCCGCGGTGCTCGACACCGAGACCGCGCTCGACCCCGCCACGCCGCTGATCCACCCCGCGCTGGGCGACAACCTGTGCTTCGCGCGGCAGCTCGACACCGGCGGCGTCGACGAGGCCTTCGCGCGCGCCGACGCCGTCTTCGAGGCCACCTACGTCTTCGGCCGCCACACCGGCGTCACGCTGGAGCCGCGCTGCCAGATCGCCGACTGGAACCCGGGCGACCGCAGGCTGACGGTGCATCACTCGCAGCAGGCCCCGCACATGATGCAGGACCTGTACTGCCGCCAGTTCGGGCTGCAGGAAGAGCAGGTGCGCGTGGTCTGCCGCGACGTCGGCGGCAGCTTCGGCGTCAAGGTCCATGCCTACCCCGACGACTTCGCCACCGTCGCCCTGTCGATGATGCTGGGCCGGCCGGTGAAGTTCGTCGCCGACCGGCTGGAGAGCTTCGTCAGCGACATCCATGCGCGCGAGCACCGCATCCGGGCGCGCATCGCCGGCACGCGCGCGGGCGAGATCCTGGCCTTCGAGATCGACGACCTCACCGGCATCGGCCCCTTCAGCATGTTTCCGCGCACCAGCGGCATCGAGGGCAACCAGGTCGTCAACCTCACCGGCGGGCCCTACCGCCACAAGGCCTACCGGGCGCAGCTGAAGGTGGTGTTCCAGAACAAGGTGCCGACCTGCCAGTACCGCGGCGTCGGCCACCCCATCGCCTGTGCGGTGACCGAGGCGCTGGTCGACGGCCTGGCGGCGAAGCTCGCCATCGACCCCATCGAACTGCGGCTGGCCAACGTCATCCCCGACGACGCCTACCCGGCCACCGGCGCCTCGGGCATCAAGCTCGAAGTGCTGTCGCACGAGGCCTGCCTGCGCGAGGCGCGGCGGCTGTGCGACTACGACGCGCTGCGGGCCGAGCAGGCGGCGCTGCGCAAGCAGGGTACCTATCGCGGCATCGGCGTGGCGACGCTGATCGAGCTCACCAACCCCAGCGCCGCGTTCTACGGCGTCGGCGGCGCGCGCATCGCCAGCCAGGACGGTGCCACGCTGCGGCTGGAACCCAGCGGCGCGCTGACGGTGATGAGCAGCGTCGGCGAGCAGGGCCAGGGCGCCGAGGCCATCTTCGCGCAGATCGCCGCCGACGCCGTGGGCGTGGCCATCGACCGCGTGCGCGTCGTCACCGGCGACACCGACGCCACGCCCTACGGTGGCGGCACCTGGGCCAGCCGGGGTGCGGGCATCGGCGGCGAGGCGGTGCTGCAGGCCGGGCTGGCGCTGCGCGCGAACATCCTCGCCACGGCCGCAGCCATCCTGGAGCGCGAGGCCGCCAGCTTGCGCCTGCGCCGCGGCGCGGTGGTCGATGGCGAGAGCGGCGCGGCGTTGCTGGACCTGGCCGAGCTCGGCCGCATCGCCTACTTCCGCAGCGACACCCTGCCCAGGAATTTCACGCCCGAACTGATGGTGACGCGCCACTACGCGCAGCGCGACTACCCCTTCATCTTCACCAACGGCGTGCAGGTGAGCCATGTCGAGGTCGACGTCGAGACCGGCTTCGTGAAGCTGCTCAAGCACTGGGCGGTGGAGGACTGCGGCCGCGTCGTCAACCCGATGCTGGTCGACGAGCAGATGCGCGGCGCCATCGTCCAGGGCATCGGCGGCGCGCTGTTCGAGGAATGCCTGTACGACACCGACGGCACCCTGCGCAACGGCAATATGGCCGACTACCTGGTGCCGATGGCCGCCGAGATGCCCGACATCGTCGTCAGCCACGTGCAGTCGCCGACGAAGAGTTCGGCGCTGGGCGCCAAGGGCGCCGGCGAGGCCGGCACGGCCGGCGCACCAGCAGCGGTGATGAACGCCGTCAACGACGCGCTCGCGCCCTTCGGCGTGCGCGTGTCGTCGCAGCCGATCACGCCGGAGAAGATCCTGCGGGCGCTGGGTCGGATCTGAGCCCGGCGGCGGCGCGCCGCCGCAGCCGCATCGCCAGCCCCACCGGCGCCATCGCCAGCTGCAGCAGTTCGCGCGGCTCCTCGCCGTCGGCGGTGTGGACGGACGCGATGTCGAAGCGCCCCAGCAGCGTGGCCATGGCCATCTTCATCTCCAGCAGCGCCAGGTAGCGGCCGGGACAGATGCGCGGGCCGGCGCCGAAGGGCATGCTGATGCGCTTGGCCGCGCTGGCGGCCTGCGCCGGCCCGCCATCGACCAGCCAGCGTTCGGGTTCGAAGGCGGCAGCGCGCGGCACATGGTCTTCGCTGACCGAGTCGCGGCGCATCAGGGCCATGACGATCATGCCTTCGGGAATCTGCACGTCGCCGAGCACGGTGTCGCGCAGCGCCTGCATCGCGTTCTGCGGCGCCACCGGCTTCAGGCGCATGGTCTCGTGGCAGCAGGCCTCCACGTACTCCAGCTGTGCCAGCTGCTCGATCGAAGGCGCCTCGGTGCCGGCGCAGACCCTGCGCACTTCCTCGGTGGCGCGTGCCAGCGCCGCGGGGTGGCGCCACAGCAGGTGGATCATCCAGGCCACCGTGTTGGCGGTGGTGTCCTCGCCGGCCAGCAGCATGACGAGCACGTTGCCGGCCACCTGGGCGTCGTCCATGCCGCTGCCGGGCTCGTCGGCGGCCACCAGCATGGCTTCGAGCAGGTTGCGCGGCTGCTGGCGCAGCGCCGGGTCGGCCTGCAGCCGCGCGCGCGCCTGGGCGACGAAGCCGTCGACCGCGGCATTGACCTCGCGCACGCTGCGCGCCAGCGCGCGGTCGGACGCGGAAGGGAACCAGCGCCACAGCGGCAGCGGCGAGAAGATGCGCTTGAAGACCGCCGGGAAGAGCCGGTTCAGGTGCTTCTGCAGCACGTCCTCGTCGGACTCCAGCGTGTTGACCTCGGCGCCGAAGGCCAGGCCGGCGATGGTGTCCACGGTGTAGCGCATCAGGTCGGCCAGCAGGTCGATCTCGCGCGCCTGGTCGGCCGCCCTGTCCCAGCGCCCCGCCAGGCGCTGGGCCACGCGCTGCAGCGCGGGGTGGTAGCGCCTGACATGCGCGGGGTCGAAGCTGGCCATGACCATGCGGCGCTGGCGCTTCCAGGTCTCGCCATGGGCGCCGAAGACGCCGCCCTGCAGGCCGAGTTCGGTCCAGATCTCCTCGAGCCGTGTGGTGCGACGGAAGCCCTCGGGGCGGTCGCGCAGCGCCGTGGCAACGAGTTCGTGGTCGCCGATGACGACGACCTTGCGCGGCCCGAGCTGCAGTCGGAAGACCGGGCCGAACTCGCGGCACCATTGCTCCAGCTGCAGGTGCAGCCGCGTCGATTCCACCTGCAGCAGGTTGCCGAAGATGGGCAGGCGCGTCGGCCCGGGCAGGTCGTCCCAGCGGCGCGGTGCGGCGGGCGCGGTGACCACGGCGGTGGCGGTTCGGCTCTCGATCTGCGGCATCCCGCCCTCCCGGGGCCCGGAGCGGGCCTGCGGCGATCTTTCCGCGCCCGGCCGGTGCCGTCAATGGCCGGTGCGTGCCGCCGGCGTGGCGCATCGTCCCGGCAGGGGTCGGCTTTGCCGGCCCCGACGCCGCCTTGCCGGCGACGGCACCGCGGCTCAGGAAGCCGCGACCGCCGAGACGGTGGCCGCCTTGCGCGCGGTCTTCGGCACCGCCGCCTTCGCGGCCTTGCGCGGCGCCGTCGTCGCGGTCTTGGCGATGCGCCTGGGGTCGGCGGCCTTGAGCTTGTCCTCCTGGCGCTGCTCGCTGCGATGGCCGCGCCGGTCTTCCTTGGCAAAGTGCTTCTTCTTCGCCGCCGAGCCGAAGACCTGCGTCCACTTGCCGCCCTTGAAGACGATCTGGTAGCCGCCGCTGAGCACCTGGAAGGGCTTGGTCACCTTCCTCATGTGGTCGAAGGGGATCGAGCCCGGCTTGTGGAAATCCTCGAAGTAGGACGGGTAGACGAAATTGCTCATCGGGATGCCGCCCACCGGGAAGGTCAGCGCTTCGACGGGGTCGGCGCTTTCGTAGGCGTAGACGGCCTTGGGGTCGGGACCGGTGGTCATGAGGTTGATGGCCGGGTCGACGAGCATTTCCACCAGTTCGTGCGAGGTGCTGACGCTGACGAGGTCGCCGTTCTTGATCGTCGTGCGCACGAAGACCTTGGACTCGGGCAGGCCGTCGGGCGTCAGGTCGTGGTAGGCCAGCGCGCCGGGCTGGTCGGCGTCGTCGAGGAACACGATGGCCCAGTGGCCGGGCAGGAAGCCCGTGCTCTTGACCAGCTTGGCCGGCGTACCCCAGACAGGGACGATGCACTTGTCGACGTAGACCTGCAGCGCCGCGATGAGCTTGTCGAGGTCGACGCCCAGCGGGGTCGTGGCCTTGTTGAAGACGGCGATGCGCGGGGCGGCGCCCTGGTTGAATGACGCCAGGGTCGGGCGTTTGGCGGACGTGGGCATGGAGGCTCCTCTGTGGGGGTGCGGACCTGCACGCCAGGCCGCTGGGAGGGGTTGTAGTTTCGACGTTAGGCAACGGTCAAGCGCGCCGGTCCTACGAACTGGGGAGAAGGCCGGCCGAACGCGAGGCGAAGAAAAACCCGCCGGGCGTTGCCGCCGGGCGGGTTTTCGCGGGGCGCCCTGCGCCTACTTCTTGCGCAGTTTCTGGATCGCCGCCAGCTGCGCCGCCATGGCCGCGAACTCGCCCTGCGCCGCCGCCAGGTCGATGTCGCTCTTGGCGTTCTTCATCGCCTCCGCGGCCAGCTTCTTGGCCTCGGTGGCCTTGGCCTCGTCGAGGTCCTTGCCGCGGATGGCGGTGTCGGCCAGCACGGTGACCGTGCCCGGCTGCACTTCCAGGATGCCGCCGGCGACGAAGATGAACTCTTCCTCGCCCGCCGAGCCGTCGGCGTTGGCGCGCTCGATGCGCACCGCACCGGGCTTGATGCGCGTGATCAGCGGCGTGTGGCGCGGCAGGATGCCGAGTTCGCCGTTCTCGCCCGGCAGGGCGACGAAGCGGGCCTCGCCCGAGAAGATGCTTTCTTCGGCGCTGACGACATCGACGTGGAGGGTGGCCATGTGGGCTCCTTATTGGATCTTCTTGGCCTTCTCGAAAGCCTCGTCGATGGTGCCCACCATGTAGAAAGCCTGCTCGGGCAGGGCATCGCATTCGCCGGCAACGATCATCTTGAAGCCGCGGATGGTTTCCTTCAGCGTCACGTACTTGCCCGGGCTGCCGGTGAACACTTCGGCGACGTGGAAGGGCTGGCTCAGGAAGCGCTGGATCTTGCGCGCGCGGGCCACGGCCAGCTTGTCCTCGGGGCTCAGTTCGTCCATGCCCAGGATGGCGATGATGTCGCGCAGTTC
>CAIWPS010000534.1 GCA_903914615.1 uncultured beta proteobacterium
CACGAAGGACTTGGAGGGCGTGGGTTAGTGCCAGCGCGTCACGATCCGGCTGCAGTTGACACACTTTCATTTTCAGCGACTTGGCGGGATCCAGAAAACACACCGGTTTGACACCCTTTCAAAAGTCTGTGTCTTCCTAGGCGGACTCTGACACCCCTTGTTTATGCGATCACCTGCTGTTCCGACCAAAAATAGTCGTAAACAGGTCATTAAAGTCGCAAACTGATCATTAGAGTCGAAAACGACCGAGGCCGAGACTGGCCCCGGTCGTTCCGACTCACCCGATCGGGCGCGTTCCCTTGCAGGACGGATAGCCTGAGCATCCCCAGAACGCAGTGCCGGCATTGGCGCCGCGCTTCGCAGTCCGCTGGACCATGACCTTTGCACACATGGGGCAGGAGGGTGCCGCGGAAACAGGCGCGGCGGCGCCAGGACTCCCGCCAGCGGGCTTTGCAGCACCATGCTGTGAAGTTCCTGCCGCCTGCTTGATCAGCGCCCGCAACCGTGTGCCATCGATTAGCTGAACGTTTCGGCCTTCGGCGAAGTTGCGCGCCTCATCCGTGAAGCGTCCCGACGTCACGACGAAACCACCTGCTGCGCCCTTGGCCGCCATCACGCCGTACAGCTCGCGCACGACCTCGACGCCGACTCGAAACGCTCGCCACTGTTTGCATTGAACGAGGTACTTCTCGCCGTCCTTGTTCAGTACAAGATCAACGCCGCCGTCTGCTCCGCCGCCGCCGGTCTCCACCACGCGATAGCCCTGGAGACGAAAGCCCTCGCCAACTAGACGCTCGAACTGCTGCCAGCTCATGCCGTCGAGGGCATCAGCCGCTTCGCTTCGGACCACATTGCCGATCAACTGCTTGCGCTCCCGGCGGCGCCATGCCGACATGGCAGCACCCGCGAGGCAGAGGATCGGCAGCACGTACTGCCCAATCGCCGCAAGCGTGCGCCAAAGCGTCTGCGTCACCATGGCGCCAACTTGCCCTGGCTGCACCGTAGCTGCCGTCAGTTGGACAGCGACGTGGTGCAGCGCGACGTACGCCAACCCGGCCAGTAGCACGCCTGCCCACCACGGCAGCATTGCTACCAAGTCCATTACGTCTTCCGCTGGACTGGTCTTCCTCCTTGCCATGCCTCTTCCTTCTTGGCTAGTTGCTCACCCGATAGCCTTCCACACGATCTCCGCTTCGATTACGTCGACAAACCGATCGGCGCTGAATCCCTGGGGGTACAGCGTCGCCGAAGGTCGCGGCGCCTCAATCTGGCTGGGAAATTCCTCATCGAGAGATCGACCCGACAGTAGCCCATCCGGATCAGCTAGGAGATCCGCATCGTCGCGAAGCGCGATCAAGAGCTCTTCGACTGAGATCTTGAGGAAGCCGCTGAAGCGCATGTGGTCGCGCTCCATGGAGGTGTCGACGATCCAAGCGTGGCGCTGGCGGTCGGCCACGCCGACGTTGTCCGGCGCCGGCTGGCCGACGTAGCGGGGGTAGAGCGCAAAGCCCACGTCCTGCAGGGCCGAAGGCCCGATGTCGCCGGCGGCGACCCCGGCGAACGCGGCACGGTTCTGGACCGGGCTCTGCGCCAGGCTGTAGAGGCGGTACTGGCTTTCGACACCGCTGACGCCGCCCATCGGATAGAACCTGACGAAGGCCACCCATTGGCCATCGGGCGACAGCGCG
>CAIWPS010000535.1 GCA_903914615.1 uncultured beta proteobacterium
ATCAACACCCAGCAGTCGGTGCTGAACCTGAACAACGCCGGCCAGATCAACATCGACGCCTTCGGCCTCAACCTGGTGGGCGGCGGCAGCACCACCAACAGCGGCGTCATCAATGTCGGCAGTGCCGTCACCGCGAACCTGGGCATCGGTGCCGGGAACAACCTCGACAATGCCGGCGGCATCATCAACGTCGGCAACGGCAGCGTCATCAACCAGTTCGGCAGCACGATCAGCGGCGGCACGATCAACACCACCGGCACCGGTGCGCTGGTGGCAGGCAACAACGGGGGTAACTTCCTTTCCGGCGTGACTTTCAACGGCGCGTTGGACCTGGCCAGCGGCACCGGCATCGAGCGCATCATCAACGGCATGACGCTGGGCGGCACGATCAACGTCAACTCCAACAGCATTCTCGCCTTCCAGGGCGACCAGACGATCAACGGCACGGGCACCATCACGCTGGGTGGCTCGGGCGGCTCGAACCGTATCAATACCGAAGCCGGCAACCTCACGCTCGCCAGCGGCATCACGATCAACGGCCAGAACGGCACCATCGGCGGCCAGTCTTTTGTCGGTGGCCCGGCCACCCTCACTAACGACGGCACGATCTCGGCCAGCGTGGCGGGCGGGCAGATCAACCTGTCGATCGCCGGCGGCGGCCTCACCACCAACAATGGCGTGCTCTCGGCCTTGAACGGCGGCAATCTCTTGTTGAGCACGGCCGTCACCAATGCAGGCACCGGCCACATCGATGTCATCGGCGCCGGCAGCGTCGTGACTCAAAGCGGCATCGCTATCACCGGCGGCACCGTCAATACCAGCGGCGGGGGCACCCTCGTCGCGACGAACAATGGTGCCAACCGGCTCGCAGGGGTGACGCTGAACGGCACCCTCGATCTGGCAACCAACACCGGTTTGGAACTGGCAACCGGCAACCTCACGTTTGGCGCGAGCGGTGGCAAGGTCAACATCAACAGCAACAGCGTGTTCGGCCTGCAAGCCGATACCTTGAGCGGCAACGGGACGATCACCTTCGGCTCGACCGGATCCTCGAACCGCCTCAGCATTGATGCCGGCGACACCGTAATTGGCGCCGGCGTCCTCGTCCATGGCCAGAACGGCACCATCGGCGGTCAAACCTTTGTTGGCGGCGCGGCGACGCTGACCAATAACGGCACGATCTCGGCGGACGTGGCCGGCGGGACGATCACGCTGAACGTGAATGGCGCCGTCACCAACAATGGCACCCTTTCGGCCTTGAACGGCGGCACGCTGGTGCTCAACAACAGTGTCAACGGCACGGCCGGCAGCTCGATCATCGTCGGCGCCGGCAGCACGCTGCTGCAGAACGGGGTGACACTGAACGGCGTCATCAACAGTTCGGGCACCGGCAATTTCCTCGTCTCGAACAACGGCGCCAACACACTGGACGGGGTCACATTCTCGGGCAATCTCAATCTCGCAAACGCCACCAGTCTGGAGCGGGCGCTCAACGGCCTGACGCTTACCGCCGGAAGCACCATCAGCATCAACAACAACAGCGTCTTCGCGCTTCAGGGCGAGACGCTGGGCGGCTCGGGGACGGTCACTTTCGGCGACACGGGCGGCAGCAACCGCCTGAACATCGAGATCGGCAACTCGGTCATCGGTGCCGGCATCCTGGTCCACGGCCAGAATGGCACCATAGGCAATCAGACCTACGCCGGCGGCACGGCAACACTGACCAACAACGGCACCATATCGGCCGACGTCGCCGGCGGGACGATCACGATCGGCATCAACAGCTCGGCCGCCAATGCAGTCACCAACAACGGTGTCCTGTCGGCAGCGAATGGTGGCACGCTGGTGCTCAACAGCAACGTCACGGGCAATGCCGGAAGCTTCATTACTGTCGGCGCCGGCAGCACCATCGTCCAGAACGGGGTGACGCTCACCGGTGTCGTCAACAATTCCGGCACCGGCGAATTTTCGGTCTCGAACAGCGGCGCGAACTTCCTCAATGGCGTCACCTTCACGGGTCCGCTGGATCTCTCGACGGCCACGAGCGTGGAACGCGCCATCAACGGTCTGACCTTTGGTGCAGGCAGCACCGTCAGCATCAACAACAACAGTCTCCTCGCGTTCCAGAATGAGGAGATCGCCGGCACGGCCACCATCACCTTTGGCAGCACCGGTGCTTCCAACCGTGTGAACATCGAGGCCGGCGCGACCGTCCTCGACTCCGGCATCACCATCCAGGGCCAGAACGGCACGATAGGCAATCAGTCTTTCGCGGGCGGCGCCGCGACCCTGGCGAACGCCGGTGCCATCCTGGCCAATGTCGACCAGGGCACGATCACCCTCAATGTCAGCGGCCTGACGACGAACACCGGCACCCTCGCGGCGCTGAACGGCGGCACCCTGGCGCTCAACAGCGCGGTCACCAACGCGGGCGGCGGACACATTGATGCGCTCGGTGGCGGTACCGCGGGTAGTGTGGTCCAGCAGAACGGCATCACGATCACCGGCGGCACGCTGAATACGAGCGGTGCGGGCCGGTTCGTCGCCAGCAATAACGGCGCCAACTTCCTTTCCAGCGTCACGCTCGCCGGCACGCTCGATCTGGCTTCGAACACCGGCATCGAGCGGATCGCGGGCGGCAGCCTTGTGCTGAACGGCGGGGTGATCAACATCAACAGCAACAGCGTCCTGTCACTGCAGTCCGACACGGTCAGCGGAACGGGCACGATCACCCTGGGCTCCACCGGCGCGAGCAACCGCCTCAGCATCGAGATCGGCGACTCTGTGATAGGTGCCGGCGTCCTAGTTCATGGCCAGAACGGCACCATTGGCGGGCAAGTCTTCGCCGGCGGCGCGGCGACCCTGACCAACAATGGCGTCATCACGGCGGACACCGGTGGCGGGCAGATGGTGCTGAACGTGAGCGGCTTGACGACCAACAACAACACGCTGTCGGCGCAGAACGGTAGCAGTCTGCTGCTCAACAGTGCTGTGACCAACTCGGTGGGGGGTCACATCGACGCCATCGGCGCGAACAGCGTCGTCAGCCAGAACGGCGTCACGATCACCGGCGGCACGCTCAACACCAGCGGCGGCGGGACCTTCGTTGTCAGCAACAGCGGCAACAACTTCCTCGCGAACACCACGCTCGCGGGCACGCTCGACCTCGCTTCGGCATCGTCGCTGGAGCGGCTGCTGAACACCACCGTCACGCTGGGCGCCGGTGGCGTCATCAACATCAACAGCAATAGCCTGCTCTCCCTGCAGGCGTCGACCGTGGACGGCACCGGGACGATCAACCTCGGTTCGACGGGTTCGTCGAACCGTATCAACATCGAAGCCGGCGGCTCGACGATCGGAGCCGGCGTGACCATCCAGGGCCAGAACGGCACGATTGGGGGCCAGACCTTTGCGGGCGGAGCGGCGACTCTCACCAACAACGGCACGATTTCAGCCAGCGTGGCCGGGGGGACGATCGGCCTCACCAACGCCAGCTTCGTCAACAACGGGACGTTTTCGGCCACGGCCGGTGTGCTGAGCGCGAACACAGGATTTACCGGCACGGGTACCGTACTGACCAGCGGCGCCGGCCAGGTCATCGTTGGCGCCGCGAGCACCACGGGCAACCTGCTCAACAACGGCAGCAGCGCCGGCGCACTGGTACTGGGCGCGAACAACCTCACCGTCTCGAGCGACTACAACAACGCGAACTTCGGCACCGGCAACGCCTTCAACAAGCTCGCCCATGTCTCGACCACGGGCGGGCAGATCCTGGCGGGCGGCAACGCCGCGCAGGCCATCACCGGCGCCAACGTCACCGGCGGCAACACCGCCAATGCCACGCTGACCATTAACAACGTCCGCGTCGGCGCCAACACTTTCAACTACCAGATCGAAGACGCCGGCAACACCGGCCCGACGCTGCGCGGCGCCATCCAGACCACCGCCAACGGCGCCAACCTGAGCGACGCACGCCTCAGCGGCGCCGGCGTCACGGCCGGCAACTACAGCACCGGCGCACCCGGCAGCAACAGCGGCAACCTGGGCGTCACCTTCACCGCCGCCGCGGCCGGCGCGCTGGCGCCGCTGAATGGCCAGGTGCTGAACCTGACGAGCAACTTCGCCAACATCGCCGACCAGAAGCTCAACATCGTGCTCGGCAACGGCGCCGCGGCCTACAACGCCGCCGTCGGCAGCGCCACCACGCCGGTGCAGATCGCGAACCAGCGCATCGGCGGCAGCAACTCGGCCACGGTGACGGTGGCCAACACCGCCGCCGCAGGCCTTTACAGCGAAGACCTCAACGTCAGCGTCGCCGGTTCGTCCGGTGCCAGCGGCGCCGGCAGCATCAGCGGCCGGCTCGCGGGCACCAACAACACCGGTGCCGGCGCGATCACGGTCGGCGGCCTCGACACCACCTCCTCCGGCGCCAAGAGCGGCACGGTGACCCTGGCCTACCAGACCGCAGGCGCAGTGGGCGGCGTCAGCAACGGCCTGGGCACCGCCAGCGCGGGCACGCAGGTGGTCACCGTCAGCGGCAACGTCTACCAGGCTGCGTCGGGTGCCATCGTCTCGGCGCCGCTGAACTTCGGCAACGTGCAGACCGGCACCGCGGTGTCGCAGAACCTCGTCATCAAGAACACGGCGGTCGGCGCCAACGGCTATGTCGAGGACCTGAACGCCAGCTTCGCCACCGGCGTCGGCAACGGCCAGGGCGGCAACCTCATCACGGGCAGCGGCAGCCTCGCCGGCATCGTCGCCGGTGCCAGCAGCGGCAACACCGGCAGCGGGCCGATGACGGTCACCGTCAACACCGGCGCCGCCGGCGTGGTCAACGGCAGCATCGCCGTCAACTACTACACCGCGGGCGCGGTGAACGGCGTCAGCAACGGCCTGGGCACGGCGCTGGTGGGCAGCGACAACTACGGCGTCACCGGCAACATCCAGGCTGTCGCCAACGTCATCGACCAGGCCAAGCCGGTGGTCAACGGCGTGGCCGGCCCACAGCCCGTGGCGGTGGATCTGGGCAGCGTGCGCATCAACACCGCCGCCAACACGACGCTGAACGTGACCAACCAGGCCACAGGCAACCAGCAGGCCTACCTGAACGCCAGCATCGCCAGCAACGGCGGCCCCGTCACGGCCAGCGGCAGCTTCGCCGGCCTGGCGCCGGGTGCCAGCATCCCGGGCACCAGCGGCATCGGCACGCCGCTGCAGGTGGGCGTCGACACCACGGCCGCCGGCCTGCGCAGCGGCAGCGCCACCATCAGCGCGGTGTCGGACATCACGTCCTACGGCAACTGCGGCGCCAACTGCACGCTCAACCTGGCCAACCAGACCGTCAATGTCAGCGCCAAGGTCTACCAGGTGGCGCAGCCGACGATCGCCGCCGTCGACCTGGGTGCCACGCGCGTCGGCGGCAGCCTGTCGGGGGCCGTGAGCGTGAGCAACACCCAGGACGCGACGGCCGTCGGCTTCCAGGAAGGCCTGAACGCCGCGGTGAAGAGCAGCAGCGGCCTCAGCACCGCCGGCGGCACCATCACCAACCTCGCCGCCGGCAACACCGACGCCGCGTCCATCACCGTCGGCCTGGGCGCGGCCACGGCCGGCCAAAAGAGCGGCACCGTGACCCTGGGCCTGCAGTCCAACGGCGCCGGCACCAGCGGCCTGTCCACCCTGAACCTGGCCGATTCCGCCGCCATCGCCGTCACCGGCAAGGTCTACCAGACGGCCGTGCTCAGCGTCGTCCCGCCCAGCCCGACGATCGACTTCGGCATCGTGCGCGTGGGCACCGCGGTGAACGCGCAGACCATCACCATCAGCAACGTGGCGCAGGTGACGCCGGGCTACAACGACACCCTGAATGCCAGCGTCAGCGGCCTCTCGGGGCCGATGAGCGCGGCCGCCAACAACCTGGCCGCGCTGGTCGCCGGCGGCGCCAGCGGCAGCGCCGCGGTGTCGCTGAACACGGCCCTGGGCAACGCCGGTGTCTACAGCGAGATCGCGCATGTCAGCTCGCTCAGCCAGGACGGCGTGCTGGCCGACGTCAGCGGCGGCTCGGCCGACGTCACCGTGAAGGCGCAGATCAACAACCTCGCCAACGCCGTGCTCAGCCTGGCCGGCGGCGCCGGGGCGCTGAGCGGCGGCGGCAGCCACTACACGCTCGATCTGGGCAACATCTTCCAGGGCACCAACCTGGCATCGTCGCTGACGCTGACGAACCAGGTCGCCGGGCCCGCCGACGAGCTGACCGGCAGCTTCGACCTGAGCGGCCTGGGCGGCTTCGTCGCCAGCGGCTGGAACGCGGCCGACCTGGTGGCCGGCGCCAGCGAGACCGGGCTGGGCCTGCTCTACGACGCGCTGAACCTGGGCGCCTTCGCCAGCACCATCACCTTCAACGCCAACAGCTACAACACCAGCCAGGGCGCCTACGCGCTGGGGCCGGTGACGATCAGCATCATCGGCGACGTCATCCAGCAGGGCGTGGGCAACGTGCCCGAGCCCGGCACGCTGGCGCTGCTGGTGGCCGCGGCAGCGGCCGGCTGGGCGACGCGGCGGCGTAGCGTGGCCGCGAGGAGGGCCGCATGAACCGCCTGCAGTTCGGCATCGTCACCGCCACGTCCGGCCTGGCGCTGCTCGCGATGGCCGCCAGCCTGACGGTGACGACGATGAACCGCAGCCTGCAGCAGGACATCGGCCTGCGCCAGCAGTACGTGCAGCAGTCGGCGCAGCTGGAGAGCCTGTACCGCGACATCGTGCGCTCGCTGGCCGAGCTGGCGGCGCGCAACAACGACCAGGACGTGCGCGCCATGTTGGCGCAGCACGGCATCACCTACACCGCCAATCCGCCGGCGGCTGCCGCACCGGCGGCGGCCCCGGTGCGCAAGTGAGCCTGCCCATGAGCCATCCGCAAGTGGTGAACCTGAATCCCGAGGCGGCCGCGGCGACCGCGCCCGAGTCCGCGGGCCGCGCGGCGGCCGCGCAGCGTCGCCAGGCGCCCGCGGCGCCCGGCGCCTTCGTGCCGCTGCTGCTGTGCGCGCTGACGCTGCTGGCCTGGTTCGTCTTCCAGGCCGTCCTGCTGCTGGGCGAGCGCAGCGCGATGCAGGCCGCGCGCGATGCGCAGCAGCAGACCGTGGACAACGCGGCCAAGCTGCGGTCCTCGCTGGACGGCCTGGCCGCGGACACCCAGCGCCTGGCCAATGCCGGCAACCCGAGCGCCTCGGTGCTGGTGACCGAGCTGCGCAAGCGCGGCATCACGATCAGCGTGCCCCCGGCCGACGCCGCGGCCGCGGCCGCCACGCCCGCCTCGCGCTGAGCTAGACCGAACTTTGACCTTTGAACTCGCTGGAAAGCAAGCAATGACGCAGGTTTCGTGCCTATCCAGTAGTCTACTGTTGCCATGTAAGTCGGGGTTTTCTCTCTGGTAATTGATGCTCTCGACGGCACCATGTGGGCGTGTATATCGAGACCATCCCCAATCGCAACTCGCCCCCTGCGATCTTGCTGCGCGAGGGG
>CAIWPS010000536.1 GCA_903914615.1 uncultured beta proteobacterium
CCGGCCGCGATGAGGGCCCGGCTCTGGCCCGGCGGCGAGGTGCGCGAGACGCAGCGATCGAGCGCCGTCGAAGCACATTGCGGACACGTCGGCACGGTGCTGCTGCGCACCAGTTGCTCGAAGGTCGATTGGCAGGCGGTGCAGCGGAAGTCGTAGATCGGCATGTCAGTGGCGCCCGGCCGCCCGAAGACGCTGACGCGCCCCCTCGGGGGGCAGCGAGCGAAGTGAGCGCGGGGGCAGTTTCATCATGGTCAGGGTCGTCCGACGATCACACCGGCCGGTTCTCGTTCGGGTTGCGCACCGGGCCCATCAGCGCCAGCCCCTCGGCGTAGGTGATGGTGTCGAAGGTGACGTCGAACTTGCATGCCGCGTCGGCGACGCGGTCGGTCTTGCCCGCGGTGTCCAGCTTCTTCAGCTCGGCCTTTTCCAGGTACAGCAATTCGAGCAGTTCGTTGTAGACCGTCGACTCGTCGATGGGCAGCACGTAGAACAGCGCTCCGTTCAGCGGCACCTGGTAGCGCTTCGATAGATCGATGTTGTTGCAGAAGAGGAAGTACCTGCCTCCGGCCGTGAGCGTGTCGCCCAGCGTGTCGGCAACGTCCTTCAGGTGCGCGAAGTTGAGCAGGTAGCCGGCGAAGAAAGGCAGCTTCGCGTTGCCTTCCTGCGCCACCGCGATGACCTGGTCGCAGGTGAGCTCGGGCGGGCGCGCCTCGTCGGCCATCTTCTCGGCGAATTGCAGCGCCAGTTCCCCGCGGAAGCCCCAGCGGCCGGGCTTGCCGGTGCGCGCCTTGAGCACCGGGTTGAGCAGCCGGCCTTCGGACTGCAGGCGGGCGAAGGCGGTGTCGGCAAGGCCGGGTTCGGCGACGGTGGTGCTCATTGCGGGCTTTCGTGTGGGGGAGGCTGTACCCATCCCCAGAGCAACCGCCGTACCACCTTGCGCGCCAGGCGGGCACCTGCTGGGTGGCGCACTGCTGCCGTTGCGCGACGCGTCGGCCTCGGGCGTCGCGATCGTCGCCATTTGTCGTGTTTCAAACAATGCGCCGCGGCCCTGCGGCAGCCCGCCGGATTCCTGCATTTCCCTCGCAAAACAAGCACTTGGCCCGGCTGCCGGAGTCGTGGCACGGCCATTGCGATGAGCAGGCTGCGCGACGCCCGTTGTCAGGCCCCGAGGGACCTTCAAAGAAGACCCACACAGGCACCGAAGGCTGCATGGAGATCGCGACGAACGTTCATTCAGTCTCGTCTACGCACCCCCTCAATTCCTGGAGCACCCAAATGGCAAAACTTCGGCAGATCGCTTTCTACGGCAAAGGCGGCATCGGCAAGTCGACCACCTCGCAAAACACCCTGGCGGCCCTTTCCGAGATGGGCCAGAAGATCCTCATCGTCGGCTGCGACCCCAAGGCCGACAGCACGCGGCTCATTCTGCACGCCAAGGCGCAGGACACCATCCTCTCGCTGGCCGCCGAAGCCGGCAGCGTCGAGGACCTCGAGCTGGAAGACGTGATGAAGATCGGCTACCGCGACATCCGCTGCGTCGAGTCCGGCGGCCCGGAGCCCGGCGTCGGCTGCGCCGGCCGCGGCGTCATCACCTCGATCAACTTCCTCGAAGAAAACGGCGCCTATGACGGTGTCGATTACGTCAGCTACGACGTGCTGGGCGACGTCGTCTGCGGCGGCTTCGCGATGCCCATCCGCGAGAACAAGGCGCAGGAAATCTACATCGTGATGTCCGGCGAAATGATGGCCATGTACGCGGCCAACAACATCAGCAAGGGCATCCTGAAGTACGCCAATTCGGGTGGCGTGCGCCTGGGCGGCCTGGTCTGCAACGAGCGCCAGACCGACAAGGAACTGGAACTGGCCGAGAGCCTGGCCAAGATGCTGAACAGCCGGCTCATCCACTTCGTGCCGCGCGCCAACATCGTCCAGCACGCCGAGCTGCGCCGCATGACGGTGCTGGAGTACGCGCCGGAGTCCGCGCAGGCCCAGGAGTACCGCACGCTGGCGCAGAAGATCCACGCCAACGCCGGCAACGGCACCATCCCCACGCCCATCACGATGGACCAGCTGGAAGACCTGCTGATGGAGCACGGGATCATGAAGACCGTCGACGAGTCGCTCGTCGGCAAGGCCGCCGCCGAGGCCGCCGCCGCTGCCGAGGCCGCAGCCCTCGCGGCCTGAGGCCGACTTCCTCGCCCTCGCTTGCGGGGGCGGGCCCACACCCTGCCCGCTTTGGAGCACAGACATGAGCATGACGGTTGAAGAGCGCAAGGCCACCAACAAGGCCTTGATCGACGAGGTCCTGAAGGCCTACCCCGACAAGATGGCCAAGCGCCGCGCCAAGCACCTCGGGCAGTACGAGGAAGGCAAGCCCGACTGCGGCGTGAAGAGCAACATAAAGAGCCTGCCCGGCGTGATGACCATCCGCGGCTGCGCCTACGCCGGCAGCAAGGGCGTGGTGTGGGGCCCCATCAAGGACATGGTGCACATCAGCCACGGCCCCGTCGGTTGCGGCCAGTACAGCTGGGCGGCGCGCCGCAACTACTACATCGGCACCACCGGCATCGACACCTTCGTCACGATGCAGTTCACCAGCGACTTCCAGGAAAAGGACATCGTCTTCGGCGGCGACAAGAAGCTCGACAAGATCATCGACGAGATCCAGGACCTGTTCCCGCTCAACAAGGGCATCAGCATCCAGAGCGAATGCCCGATCGGCCTCATCGGCGACGACATCGAGGCCGTCAGCAAGAAGAAGAGCGCGCAGTACGAAGGCAAGACCATCGTGCCGGTGCGCTGCGAGGGCTTCCGCGGCGTCAGCCAGTCGCTGGGCCACCACCTGGCCAACGACGCGATACGCGACTGGGTCTTCGACAAGCTCGAAGCCGGCCACCGCCCCGAATTCGAGAGCACGCCCTACGACGTCACCATCATCGGCGACTACAACATCGGCGGCGACGCCTGGAGCAGCCGCATCCTGCTTGAAGAGATCGGCCTGCGCGTGATCGCGCAATGGTCGGGCGACGGCACGATTGCCGAGCTGGAGAACACGCCGAAGGCCAAGCTCAACCTCATCCACTGCTACCGCTCGATGAACTACATCAGCCGGCACATGGAAGAGAAGTACGGCATCCCCTGGGTCGAATACAACTTCTTCGGCCCGACCAAGATTGCCGAGAGCCTGCGCGAAATTGCGAGCCATTTCGACGACAGCATCAAGGCCAAGGCCGAGGCCGTCATCGCCAAGTACCAGCCGCTGATGGACGCGGTGATCGCCAAGTACCTGCCGCGCCTGAAGGACAAGACAGTGATGCTGTTCGTCGGCGGCCTGCGGCCACGGCACGTCATCGGCGCCTACGAAGACCTGGGCATGAACGTCGTCGGCACCGGCTATGAATTCGGCCACAACGACGACTACCAGCGCACCACGCACTACATCAAGGATGGCACGCTGATCTACGACGACGTGACCGGTTACGAGTTCGAGAAGTTCGTCGAGAAGGTCCAGCCCGACCTCGTCGGCTCGGGCATCAAGGAAAAGTACGTGTTCCAGAAGATGGGCGTGCCCTTCCGCCAGATGCACAGCTGGGACTATTCCGGCCCGTACCACGGCTATGACGGCTTCGCGATCTTCGCCCGCGACATGGACATGGCGATCAGCTCGCCGATCTGGGCGCTTGCCAAGTCGGCGCCGTGGAAGAACGCGGCGTAAGCAAACACATGAGCGGGCGGCTGGCGCCGCCCTTCAAGGCTTCAGGAGAACACCATGCCCCAAAGTGCTGAGCAGGTCATCGACCACGAACTGCTGTTCCGCGAGCCGGAATACCAGAAGCTGTTTGCCGACAAGAAGGCGAACTTCGAGTTCAACCACGCCGACGCGAAGGTCGAGGAAATCCGCGACTGGACCAAGAGCAAGGAATACCGCGACAAGAACTTCGCCCGCGAGGCGCTGACGGTCAACCCGGCCAAGGCCTGCCAGCCGCTGGGCGCGGTGTTCGTCGCCAACGGCTTCAACAAGACGTTGTCCTTCGTCCATGGCAGCCAGGGCTGCGTGGCCTACTACCGCAGCCACTTCAGCCGCCATTTCAAGGAACCGACGTCCTGCGTCAGCTCGTCGATGACCGAGGATGCGGCGGTGTTCGGCGGCTTGAATAACATGGTCGACGGCCTGTCCAACGCCTACAAGCTGTACAAGCCCGACATGATCGCGGTGAGCACCACCTGCATGGCCGAAGTTATCGGCGACGACCTGAACGCCTTCATCAAGACCAGCAAGGAAAAGGGCAGCGTGCCGGTGGACTTCGACGTGCCCTACGCGCACACCCCTGCTTTCGTCGGCAGCCACGTCACCGGCTACGACAACGCGTTGCTGGGCGTGCTGCAGCACTTCTGGGACGGCAAGGCCGGCACGGCGCCAGCGCTGGAACGCGTGCCCGAAGACAGCATCAACTTCATCGGCGGCTTCGACGGCTTCGTCGTCGGCAACATGAAGGAAGTCAAGCGCATCTTCGAACTCTTCGGCGCCAAGGTGAACATCCTGTGCGACCCGAGCGAGGTCTGGAACACGCCCACCGATGGCGAGTTCCGCATGTACGAAGGCGGCACGACGAAGGAGACGGTGATGGCGGCGCTGAACGCCAAGGCCACCATCGTGTTCCAGGAATACTGCAGCGAGAAGACCGCCAAGTACATTGCCACCAAGGGCCAGGAAGTGGTGGTGCTGAACGCACCGGTCGGCGTGGCCGGCACCGACCGCTTCATCATGGCCATCGCCCGCCTGACAGGCAAGCCGGTGCCGGCGCTGCTGGAACGCGAGCGCGGCCAGCTGGTGGACGCCATGGCCGACAGCCAGGCACACCTGCACGGCAAGCGCTACGCTCTCTACGGCGACCCAGACCAGCTGTTGGGCTACAGCGAATTCCTGCTCGAACTGGGCGCCGAGCCGACCCACGTGCTGGCCACCAACGGCGGCGAGGACTGGGCGACCAAGGTGCAAAAGCTGTTCGACAGCTCGCCGTATGGCAAGGGCTGCAAGGTCTATCCGAAGAAGGACCTGTGGCACCTGCGCAGCCTGCTCTTCACCGAGCCGGTGGACTTCCTTATCGGCAATACCTACGGCAAGTACCTGGAACGCGACACTGGCGCGCCGCTGATCCGCCTGGTGTTCCCGATCTTCGACCGCCACCATTACCACCGCTTTCCCACCTGGGGCTACAACGGCGCGCTGTGGACGCTGACCATGCTGCTGGACGAGTTCTTCGAGACGCTGGACGCCAACACCATCGTCCCGGGCAAGACCGACTACAGCTACGACATCATCCGATGAGCCCAGGCGCCGTCCTCGTCAGGACCACGCACGACGGCCGCAAGGTCGAAGTGATCGCCGGGCAGGTCTGCCTGGACGGCCGGCCCGAGGCCCGCGAACTGACAGTGCTCGACGAGCACCCCAACCGCCAGGCCATCCTGCGCGCGGTGCCGCGGGCCACGCATGTGGCCGGGCGGCTGCCGCTGACGCTTGCGGAAGCCTCCGTCGCCCAGGCCGCGCTGCGCGCGGCGCAGGACCGCTTCGACGGCTCGCCGCAGGCCGTGCGCGAACGCATCCGGCGCGCCGAATGGGGCAAGACCCTGGCCGACGGCGCCGAATGAAAGCGCCGGTCAAGCGGCGGGGGCGGCTGTGATCTTCGTCGTCGAGTTGCCCGCCGACGCGCCGCCGCGCGCCTGGTTCGCCTACGACGATGCCGACCTGCTGCGCAAGGTGGCGGCCATCGACCTACCGCTGCTGCGCGCCACCCACGAACGCCTGGGCGAAAGCGAGCCCGCCGCGCTGGCCGCCGCCGCACTGCTTGCACGCGGCGACTGCCGCGTCTATGTCAGCGAAGCCGAGGCCATGGGCGCCTTCGAGCGCGTCGAAGACCTCGCCTGGCGGGGCCCCGGCTGGCGGGCGCGCTGGGCGCTGCGCGAGCAGCTTGTGGCCACCGAGGTGCTGGCCGAGGATCTCTGACGGCAGCCTGGCCGGGTCAAGGTCCCTCGGGCGATGCGGAAGCCGGGTGCGCGGCCAGGGCGTCGGCGAGCAGGGCGCACACCCCGGCATAGCCCAGTGGTCGATCGTCTTCAAGCGCAAGCGACGACACGCGGGTCGGTGGCGGCGCGGCGAAGATGCCGGCCTGGGTGATGGCCAGCTGTCGTGCCTGGTTGCCCTGGGCCGGCGCCTCCAGGCCGTCGCGCACGCGTGCCGCACGCAGGCCGAGGACGCGCGCCGCGGCTTCGGGCCGGCCCAGCCTGAACAGCAGGTGCGCACAGCCGACCAGCGAGAAGCGCGGCATGCGTCGCATCACCGGCAGGGCCTTGCGTGCCAGCGCGGCAGCCTCATCGATGCGTCCCATCTCGCTGAGCAAGGCGATGCGCACATCCATCGCGTCGATCAGCTCGATGTCCGAGGCGGGCTGCACGGCCAGGCGCTCGACCAGGCCACCAATCTCCTCGTCGGCCTCGTCCAGCCGGCCGGCCTGCCATGCCAGGTCGGCGAGCTTGGTCAGCTCCATGACCTGCAGTCGCCAGTCGCCCGCAACCTCCCGCGCCAGCCGCAGCCCCTCGGTCCACAGCGCCCGCGCGGCTTCGAGCTGGCCCGACTGCCGGGCCAGATGGCCCCGCGTGCGCAGCAGGCTGATGCGGAACTCGGGGCCCCAGCCGGGCTGAAGCACCGACTCCGCCTCGTCCAGGGCGGCGCGGGCACGCTCGCTGTCGCCCAGGCCCAAGGCCCAGACGGCCGAGAAACGCAGGGCAGAGAACATGCGCCGCGGCATGCCGAGCTTGCGGTACAGGACAGCAGCACATTGCGCAGCATGGGCCTGCTCGGCAATGGCCAGGTGCCCCGAGAGATTGAATGCGGCCAGGCCGCGCCAGAAGCGCGCTGCGGTGGCGTCGTCCAGCGCCTGCCCGACGAGATGCCTGCGCTGCGCCAGCAGCCAGGCGACGAATTCCAGGCTGTAGTCGATGAGAGGTCCGACGTGCGCCGCCAGGCCGATGGCGATGCCGCGGTCGCCACCCGGTCCGTCCGCCCAGGCGTAGGCCGCACGCAGGTTGTCCAGCTCGGGCAGGACCTGTGCCGCATAGTCGCTGGTGCGCAAATCGCCGTCGATGTTGGCGCCATCGATGCGGCGCAGGAGCTCCAGCATCGACCGCGCATGCCGCCTCAGGCCCTGCGCCGTCTCGGCACCTGCCGCCAGCTGCTCCAGCGCGAAGGCACGGGCAGACTCCAGCAGCCGGTAGCGCGGGCGCGGGCCGTCGTCCAGCACCACCAGCGACTTCTGCACCAGCGCGGCCACCGCGTCCAGCACGGCCCAGGCGTCGAGCCTTTCGTCGGCGCAGGCCGCCTGCGCCAGACCGATCGTGAAGCCGCCGCTGAACACCCCCAGGCGCATGAAGACGGCGCGCTGCGCGTCGCTCAGCAGGCCGTGGCTCCATGCCATCGCGGCGCGCAGCGACTGGTGGCGGGGCAAGGCCTGCCGCGTGCCGCCGGTGAGCAGCCTGAAGCGCTCGTCAAGCCTGTCGTGCACCGTGCGCAGGCCCAGCAGCGGAACGCGCGCGGCCGCCAGCTCGATCGCCAGCGGCAGGCCGTCCAGGCGGTGGCAGAGGTCGATGGCCAGCGGCAGTTCGTCGTCGCCGAGAGACCAGTCCGGCGCAGCGGCATGCACGCGGGAGCTCAGCAGCGCCAAGGCGCCGAAGCCGCGCGCGCCGGGCGTGTCGGCATCGCGCGGCACAGCCAGCGGATGTAGGCGGTACTGCTGCTCCCGAGGAAGGCGCAAGGGATCCTGGCTGGTCGCCAGCACCTGGAGCCCCGGCACGGCATCGAGCAGCGGCTCGACCAGCGCTGCCACGGCGTCGAGCAGGTGCTCGCAGTTGTCGACGATGAGCAGCATCTCGCGCTCGCGCAGCGCCGCGGCGAGCGTCGCCGGCCCACCTTCGGCGGCCAGTCCGGCCAGTCCGGCCAGGCCCAGCGCGCGCGCCAGCGAGGCCCCGAGCAGCTGGGGATCGGCCAGCCCCGCGAGTTCCAGCCAGCAGACACCGTCGCGCCACCGGCCGCGCAGGCGGTGGCCGAGCTCCTGGGCCAGGCGGCTCTTGCCGATGCCTCCGGCGCCGACGAGGGTGACCAGGCGTTGCGCCTGCAGCCAGCGGCACAAGGCATCCAGATCGTCGTCGCGGCCCAGCAGCGCGCCGCCCGGCGCAGCCAGAGGGGTCCTTCCCGAAGCCGCGACGCCCCCGGTCAGCGGCAGCGCAAAGCGGTAGCCGCGCCCAGCCACGGTGGCGATCGCGTCGGCGCCCAGCAGCTTGCGCAGCACGCCGATCTGCACGGCGAGGTTGTTCTCCTCGACGACCAAGCCGGCCCAGACGCGTTGCATCAACGCGTCCTTGCCCACCAGCTGGCCGGCGCGTTCCACCAGCGCCACCAGGACCGCGAAGGCTCGCGCCGTCAGCGGAACTTCCACGCCAGCGCGCAACAGCATCTGCTGGCCGGGCAGCAGCCTGTGGTCCCCGAACCGAAACTCGTCTTCCATCGCCCAGGTCGGGCAGGGCCCGGTTGCGCCGATGGGACCGCAGTGTTCCACATCGGCATCGCGCGTCGGCCGCGTCGCGTTTGTCGCAAGTGCTTCACGACGCCCAGCGCCGGCCCTGCGGGCGCAGCAGCCACCCAAGTGCTTGATTCGCAAGCCGAATCGACAGCGCGGACACAGGCACCGGGGGCGTCGCGGCGCCTGGCACCGTTCCTGCGTTGAAGCTCTGCCCACACCCCGCCCGGAAAGGCCGCCATGTCCGCCACGCTCAACGCCAGGATCGCCCAGGTCTTCGACGAGCCCGGCTGCGACCACAACCAGGCCAAGGGCGAGAAGGAGCGGAAGAAGGGGTGCACCAAGCAGTTGACGCCCGGCGCCGCGGCCGGCGGCTGCGCCTTCGACGGCGCCAAGATCGCGCTGCAGCCTATCGTTGATGTCGCCCACCTCGTGCATGGCCCGATCGCCTGCGAAGGCAACAGCTGGGACAACCGGCACAGCGCGTCGTCCGGCCCGCAGACCTACCGAACCGGCTACACCACCGACATCAACGAGTTCGACGTCATCTACGGCGCCGAGAAGCGGCTGTTCAAGGCCATCCGCGAGATCCTGGACAAGACCGATCCGCCGGCCATCTTCGTCTACCAGACCTGCGTCACGGCGATGATCGGCGACGACATCGAGGCCGTGTGCAAGCGCGCGTCCGAGAAGTTCGGCAAGCCCGTGATCCCGATCGACGCGCCGGGCTTCGCAGGCCCTAAGAACCTGGGCAACAAGCTCGGCGCCGAGGCGCTGCTGGACCACGTGATCGGCACCATGGAGCCGGCCTTCACGACGCCCACGGACATCAACATCATCGGCGAATACAACCTCAGCGGCGAGCTCTGGCAGGTCAGGCCGCTGCTCGATGCCCTGGGCGTGCGCGTGCTGTCGTGCATCTCGGGCGACGGCCGCTACGCCGAGGTGGCCTCGGCGCACCGCGCCAGGGCCAACATGATGGTCTGCAGCAAGTCGATGATCAACATCGCCACGCGCATGCAGCAGCGCTGGGGCATTCCGTATTTCGAAGGCTCGTTCTACGGCATCAGCGACATGAGCACGACGCTGCGCGAGATCGCGCGGCTGCTGTTGCAAACCGGAGGCCCGGCCGACCTGCCGGCGCGCGCCGAGGCGCTGATCGCGGTGGAAGAGGCGCGCGCCTGGGAACGCATCCGCGCCTACCGCCAGCGCCTGGCGGGCAAGAAGGTGCTGCTGATCACCGGCGGCGTGAAGAGCTGGAGCGTGGTCTCGGCGCTGCAGGAGGCGGGGCTCGAAGTCGTCGGCACCAGCGTCAAGAAGAGCACGAAGGAGGACAAGCAGAAGATCAAGGAGATCATGGGCATCACGGGGGAAGACAGCGCGCACATGATCGACGACATGACCCCGCGCGAGATGTACGCGATGCTGCGCGACGCCCGCGCCGACATCATGCTCAGCGGCGGCCGCAGCCAGTTCGTGGCGCTGAAGGCGCGCATGCCCTGGATGGACATCAACCAGGAACGCCACCACGCCTACGCCGGCTACGAAGGCATGGTGACGATGGTGGCCGAGATCGACAAGGCGATCTTCAACCCGGTGTGGCAGCAGGTGCGCAGCAAGGCGCCCTGGGAGACCACCGACGCGCTGCTGGCGGCCTGAGGCGAGGCGTCCATGGCCCATGTCACCGAAACCAGGAAGGCCTGCGCGGTCAACCCGCTGAAGATGAGCCAGCCGTTGGGCGCCGCCTACGCCTTCATGGGGTTGGGATCGTGCATGCCGCTGATGCACGGCTCGCAGGGCTGCACCTCCTTCGGCCTGGTGCTGCTGGTGCGCCACTTCAAGGAAGCCATTCCCTTGCAGACGAGCGCGATGAACGAGGCCACCACCATCATGGGCGGCTACGACAACCTGGCCCAGGCGCTGCTGAACATCCGTAGCCGAGCGAAGCCGGCGATCATCGGCATCTGCTCCACCGGCCTGACCGAGACCAAGGGCGACGACGTCCACGGCTATATCGCACTCGCGCGGCAGAACCACCCCGAACTGGCCGACACAGAGATCGTCTTCGTCTCCACGCCCGACTACGCCGGCGCCTTCCAGGACGGCTGGGCGGAGGCGGTGACGGCGCTGGTCTCCAAGGTGCCGCAGGTCGGCGTGACGCAGCGACCGGGCGCCATCAATGTGCTGCCGGGCAGCCACATCACGCCGGGCGACATCGAGGAGCTGCGCGAGCTCATCGAGGCCTTCGGCCTGCAACCCACCTTCGTGCCCGACGTCTCGGGCTCGCTGGACGGCCACATCCCCGAACAGTGGCTGGGCACGACCCTCGGCGGCACGCCGCTGGCGTCGCTGCGCGAACTCGGTGGTGCGGTGCACACGCTGGCCATCGGCGAGCAGATGCGGCCGGCCGCCGACGCGCTGCAGGAACGCTGCGGCGTGCCCTACACGCTCTACGATCGCCTGACCGGCCTGACCGCCACTGACGCGCTGGTGCAGCAGCTGGCGCAGCTCTCGGGCCGCGCGGTGCCGGCACGCATCCGCCGCCAGCGCAGCCAGCTGGTGGACGCGATGCTCGATGGCCACTTCCACTTCGGCAACGTCAAGGTGGCGCTGGCGGCCGAGCCCGACCTGCTGTGGTCGGCCGGCATGTTCCTCAGCGAGATGGGCGCCGACCTGTCGGTCTGCGTGACGACGACCGCCTCGCCCTTGCTGGAGAAGCTGCCGGTGGCCGAGGTGCTGATCGGCGACCTGGAGGACTTCGAGCACAGCGCGCTGGCCGCCGGCTGCGACCTGCTGATGACGCATGCCCACGGCCGCCAGGCGGCGGAACGCCTGGGCAAGCCGCTGTTCCGCATCGGCATCCCCATCTTCGACCGCATCGGCAACGCGCACATCTGCCATATCGGCTACCGCGGCACGCGCAACTTCGTCTACGAGGTCGGCAACCTGCTGATGGACCAGATCCACCCCGCGGGGCCCGGCGACTGGCCGCTGCCAGCCGCTTCGCGCACGGCCGCCGTGGCGCATCTGCCGGCCGTGATCGAACGACAGCGCAAGCCCGACGACAAGCTGGCCGAGGCCAGCGCCTGAACACACAAGGAGAGGAACCGCGCCATGAAAGTCGCCTTCGCCACCCAGGACCAGCAGCGCGTCGATGCGCATTTCGGCTGGGCCAAGCACCTGGCGGTGTATGAGGTCACGCCGACCGACATCGGCTTCGTGCAGGACTTCCCCTTCGGCGAAGACCTGGCCGAAGACGGCAACGAGGACAAGCTCGCGCCCAAGCTCGACGCCATCCGCGACTGCGCCATCGTCTACGTCGCTGCCATCGGCGGCTCGGCGGCAGCGCGCGTGGTGGCGGCCAAGATCCACCCCATCAAGGTCGCCGCGCCCGAGCCCATCCTGGACATCCTGGAAAAGCTGCAGGAGGTGCTGAAAGGCACGCCGCCGCCCTGGCTGCGCAAGGCGCTGCTGAAGGACGTGCCGCGCAACTTCGACTTCGAGAGCGACGACGGGGTGAAGTCATGAGTGCAGCCGCCGCCACCGTCGAGGCCCCGAGCGAAGCGGCCCTGCTGCAGGACCCCTTCGTGCGCGAGCTCGTCAAGCAGATTCGCGCACAGGACACCCATGGGACCTGGGAAGGCAAGAGCGACGCGAAGCTGCTTGAGCCCTACATCCTCACAGCCGAGCAGCGCCGAGCCCTGCCCCTCATGGGCGACCCCGACCCCGACACGCTGTGGCGGCTGGACCTGTTCCACAACGCCATTGGCCTGGCCATCGAAGGGCAGACCCGGTGCATGGTGACGCCGATGACCAAGATGAGCCACGAGGGCTTCGGCCGCACCGTGCTCACGACAGGGCGGCTTATCGTCGTCAACCGCCACCTGCGCGACGTCCACCGCTTCGGATTTCCGAGCCTGGCCAGGCTGGCCGAGGCCGGCAACAAGCTGGTCGCCGACGGCGTGGCGATGATCCGCCAATACCCCGACGTGGCGAACTGGGAGTGAAGGGAACCGCACCATGAGCGATGTCGAGACGCTGAAGGCCGCCGTGAAGAAGCTCAACGCGCGCGCCACGCAGGCCAAGATGGACCTGCACGACCTGTCCGAGGAACTGCCGACGAACTGGGAGCGCATCCCCGAGGTAGCCCGCGTCGCCCACGAGACCCATGCGGCCCTGGTGGCGGCGCGCAAGCAGCTGGAGGGCCTGTCGTGAGCAGCTTCAGCGTCACCCTGCCCTCCGGCGCCACCTGGACGCCGACCTTCGTGCAGTCCATCGACGAGGCCAAGTGCATCGGCTGCGGGCGCTGCTTCCGCGTCTGCCCGCGCGGCGTGCTCGAACTCGTGGGCCTGGACGACGAGGGCGCGCGCATCGCCATCGACCCCGACGGCGACGAGGACGAGGAATACGAGAAGAAGGTGATGACCATCGCCCGCGGCGAGCTGTGCATCGGCTGCACCGCATGTTCGAAGATCTGCCCGAAGAAGTGCTACACGCACGCCGCGGCGCCGGCCTGAGCGAGCGATGGGGGCGCGGCCGCCGATCATGCTAGCTCCCGCGGTGCTGGCGCGGCGCGCGCAGCGCGACGACGAGGTGCAGGACCTGATGGCGCTGCTGGCCGAGCATGCGCACCCTCGGCACGCCGGCAGCCGCGAATGCCTGGAGCTGGCGACCACGGTGGCCGTCGCCTGTCTGGGGGACAACCACCTCTGGCAGGACCTGCAGCTGCCTTCTCGCGCCGAACTATCGGCGCTGATGCAGCACTGGTTCCCGGCGCTCGTTGCGAAGAACGGCGCCGACATGAAGTGGAAGAAGTTCCTCTACAAGCAGCTTTGCGAACGTGAGGAACTCTTCATCTGCAAGGCGCCCAGCTGCGCCGTGTGCTGCGACCGCGGCCTGTGCTTCGGCTCCGAGACTTGAAGCGCACATGTCGCGTCGAAGAAGCGACAAAAACGACACGCGGCCGCCCGGGCTGCGGTCACTGCCACCGCTAAGTGGCTGACGGCCCTGGGATTTTCCGCGCTTGCCGGGCGTGGCACGGTACCTGCGAAGCAAGCCCTCAAGCACCGACGCCAGAAAGCCGCCCCCGATGGACCAGCCTGCGCCCAAGCCGATCTACCTGGACTACGCCGCCACCACGCCGGTGGACCCGCGCGTGGTGCAGCAGATGGTGCCCTACCTGTACGAACAGTTTGGCAACGCCGCCTCGCGCAGCCACGGCTACGGCTGGGCCGCCGAGGAGGCAGTGGAGATCGCCCGCGAACAGGTCGCCGCGCTCATCGGCGCCGACCCGCGCGAGATCGTCTGGACCAGCGGCGCGACCGAGTCCAACAACCTCGCCATCAAGGGCGCGGCGCAGTTCCATGCAGCCAAAGGCCGGCACCTCATCACGCTGAAGACCGAGCACAAGGCGGTGCTGGACACCATGCGCGAGCTCGAGCGCGACGGCTTCGAGGTGAGCGTTCTCGACGTGCAGGAAGACGGCCTGCTGGACCCGGACGTGCTGAAGGCCGCGCTGCGCCCCGACACCATCCTGGTCTCGGTGATGGCCGTGAACAACGAGATCGGCGTCATCCAGGATCTGGCCGCCATCGGCGCGCTGTGCCGTTCGCGCGGCATCCTCTTCCACAGCGATGCGGCGCAGGCCAGCGGCAAGCTGCCGATCGACCTGGACCGGCTGCCCGTCGATCTGCTGAGCCTGTCGGCGCACAAGACCTACGGTCCCAAGGGCATCGGCGCGCTGTATGTGCGGCGCAAGCCTCGCGTGCGCATCGAAGCGCAGATCCACGGCGGCGGCCACGAGCGCGGCATGCGCAGCGGCACTCTGCCCGTGCACCAGATCGTCGGCATGGGCGCCGCCTACCAGCTGGCGCGCGAAGTGATGGGCAGCGAGAACGAACGCATCCGCTCGCTGCGTGACCGCCTGCTCGCCGGCCTGCAAGCCATACCCGAGGCGCGCGTCAACGGCAGCCTCGATGCGCGCGTGCCGCACAACCTCAACATCAGCTTCCCCTACGTCGAAGGCGAGTCGCTGCTGATGGGAATGAAGGGTATCGCCGTGTCCTCGGGCTCGGCCTGCACCAGCGCCAGCCTGGAACCCAGCTACGTGCTGCGCGCCCTGGGCCTTTCGGACGAGGTGGCGCACAGCTCGATCCGTTTCTCGGTCGGCCGCTACACCACCGTGGCCGACATCGACCGCGCCATCGCCCTGGTCAGCGCCACGGTGGAGCGGCTGCGCACGCTCAGCCCGCTGTGGGACCTGCACTGCGCGGGCGTGGACCTGGCCACGATCCAGTGGGCCGCGCACTGACTTACCGGAGCACCTCATGGCCTACAGCGAACAAGTCATCGACCACTACGAGAACCCGCGCAACGTCGGCAGCCTGGCTGCTGGCGACGACGTCGGCACCGGCATGGTCGGCGCGCCGGCCTGCGGCGATGTGATGAAGCTGCAGATCAAAGTCAACCCGGCCACCGGCGTCATCGAGGACGCGCGCTTCAAGACCTACGGCTGCGGCTCGGCCATCGCGTCGAGTTCGCTGATCACCGAATGGGTCAAGGGCAAGACGCTGGACCAGGCGCTGACGATCAAGAACACCGCCATCGCCGAGGAACTGGCGCTGCCGCCGGTGAAGATCCACTGCTCCATCCTCGCCGAGGACGCCATCAAGGCCGCGGTCAGCGACTACCGTTCGCGACGCGGGGGAGTCCTCGAGCAGACGGCCTGCGCACCGGCTGCCGCGTCCTAAGCCCCACACCCCAGGAGAAGACCACCATGTCCGCCTGCCAATCGCAAAGCCACGCCGGCACGTCCTGCGCGCCGGGCGCTCTCGCCCCGCGCCCCCAGATCCCGTCCATCCCCGACGGCACCGACGCCATCCGCATCACCGAGACCGTGGTCGCCAAGGTCGCCGAGATGCTCGCCGAGGAAGGCGACCCGGCGCTTCAGCTGCGCATCTTCGTCACCGGCGGCGGCTGCTCGGGCTTCCAGTACGGATTCGCCTTCGACGACGAGGTCAAGGAAGACGACGTGCGCGTCGAGCGCGGCCCGATCAAGGTCGTCGTCGATGCGATGAGCCTGCAGTACCTGATGGGCGCGGAGATCGACTTCGAGGACAACCTCGAAGGCGCCCGCTTCGTCATCCGCAACCCCAACGCCGCCAGCACCTGCGGCTGCGGCAGTTCGTTCTCGGTCTGAAGGAGCGCACCATGGCCATCAGCGTCACCCCCAAGGCTGCCACGCAGATCCGCAAGGCGCTGGGCAAGCGCGGTGGCGGCGTCGGCCTGCGCGTCGCCGTGAAGACCAGCGGCTGCTCGGGCTATGCCTATGCGCTGGAATTCGCCGACGTGGCCGCCGAAGACGACCTGGCCTTCGAAAGCGAAGGCGTGCAGCTGCTGGTGACGGCGGCCAGCCTGCCGCTGGTCGACGGCACGCAACTGGACTGGGTGCGCGAAGGCCTGAACGAAGGCTTTAAGTTCAACAACCCCAATGCCGCCGCCACTTGCGGCTGCGGCGAGTCGTTCACGGTCTAGCGCGGAGAAGGCGATGGCCCTGCTGCAGATCGCCGAACCCGGCCTCGCCGCGGCGCCGCACCAGCACCGGCTGGCGGTTGGCATAGACCTGGGCACGACCAACTCGCTGGTGGCGACGGTGCGCAGTGCCGTGCCGACAGTGCTGGCCGATGAACAGGGCCGTGCGCTGCTGCCCTCAGTCGTGCATTACGGCGAAGACGGAGGGGTACGCGTCGGCCACGAGGCGCGCGCGCAGGCCACCGCCGACCCTCGCAACACCGTGGCCTCGGCCAAAAGACTCATCGGCCGCGCACTGGCCGACGTCGCGAGCACGCCGCTGCCCTACACGCTGGAAGCCTTGTCCGACAGTGCTGTCGGCGTGCGCACGCGCCACGGCCTGAAAAGCCCGGTGGAGATCGGCGCCGAGGTGCTGCGCGCATTGCGCCTGCGCGCCGAAGCCGCGCTGGGTGGCGAGCTCGTCGGCGCGGTCATTACCGTGCCGGCCTACTTCGACGACGCGCAGCGTCAGGCCACCAAGGACGCCGCGGCGCGCGCCGGGCTGAACGTGCTGCGCCTGCTGAACGAGCCCACCGCGGCGGCGGTGGCCTACGGCCTGGACAGCGCCAGCGAAGGTCTCTACGTCGTCTATGACCTCGGCGGCGGCACCTTCGACGTCTCGGTGCTGCGGCTGACGCGCGGCGTCTTCGAGGTCGTGGCCACCAGCGGCGACCCGCTGCTGGGCGGCGACGACTTCGACCATCGCCTGGCCGCGTGGTTCGCCGCCGCCAGCGGCGGCGACTGGGGCGACGGCGACATCGGCGCCCTGCACGCCGCCGCCCGCACCGCCAAGGAAGCGCTGACCGACCACCCGCGCGTGACCATGCACTGCGCACACCGCGACGGCGGCGCCGAAGCGCTGGTCGTCGACCGCGCCACCTTCGAGGACCTGACGCGCGAGCTCGTGGACCGCACGCTGGGGCCCGTGCGCCGTGCGCTGCGCGATGCGAAGCTGAAGCCGGGCGACGTCGACGGCGTGGTGCTGGTGGGCGGCGCCACGCGCATGCCGCAGGTGCGCGCCGCCGTGGCGCAGCTCTTCGGTCGCGCGCCGCACACCGGCATCGACCCCGACCAGGCCGTGGCGCTGGGTGCGGCCATCCAGGCCGACCAGCTGGCCGGCAATCGCGCCGGCCTGGGGGTCGATGGAGGCGGGCTGCTGCTGCTGGATGTCTGCCCACTGTCGCTGGGGCTGGAGACCATGGGCGGCCTCGTCGAGAAGATCATCCCGCGCAACAGCACGCTGCCCACGGCCAGGGCGCAGGACTTCACCACCTTCAAGGACGGCCAGACCGCGATGGTGCTGCACGTGGTGCAGGGCGAGCGCGAGCTGGTGGGCGAATGCCGCAGCCTGGCGCGCTTCACGCTGCGCGGCATCCCGCCCATGGTGGCCGGCGCGGCACGCATCCGCGTCACCTTCCAGATCGACGCCGACGGGCTGCTGTCCGTGCACGCCGTCGAGCAGAGCACCGGCGTGCAGGCGCAGGTGGAGGTCAAGCCCAGCTACGGCCTGGCCACCAACACCGTGGCCGCGATGCTCAGCGACGCGCTGGGCTGCGCCGAGGGCGACGCCGCCGCGCGCATGCTGCGCGAGGCCGAGATCGATGCGCGCCGCCTGCTCGATGCCACGCAGGCAGCGCTGCGCGACGACGGCGACGCGCTGCTGCAGCCGCGCGAGCAGTTCGAGATTCTCTGCGGCATGCAGGCCGTGGCCGACCTGCTGGAGCAATGCGCCGAGGGGGAGGGCAGCACGCCGCTGGAGCACAAGACCTTGCGCGAAGCCTTGCGTGCCACCACCGAGGCGCTCAACCGCATCACCACGCCCTTCGCAGGACGGCGCATGGATGCGCGCGTACGCGACGCACTTTCCGGCCGCCGCATCGACCAGATGGCGGCATGAAGGAGCGCCCCGGCGAGCCGCGGCCGACGACGCGCGTGCGCGTGTTGCCGCACGACGAGCTGTGTCCGGCGGGGCTGATCTTCGACGCGCGCCAGGGGCGCAAGCTGGTCGACGAATTGCTGGCCCACGGCGTGGCCATCGAGCATGCCTGCGAGAAGGTGGGTGCCTGCGCGACCTGCCATGTGCATGTGCGTAGCGGCGCCGAGTTTGTCGCCGCCGTCACAGAGGACGAGGAAGACCAGCTCGACGATGCCTGGGGCCTGGACGCGCAGTCGCGCCTGTCGTGCTGCGTTCGCGTGCTGGGGCCCGAGCTGGTGATCGAGCTGCCGCGCTTCACGCGCAACCACGCCCGCGAAAACTAGGCGCCGGCGGTCCTGGCCGCCCTGTCGGCTATGCAACAAACATCACAGCCCTGCGGCCGTGCGACGCCGCCGGTAAAGCCATACAGATCAGCCACTTGCACGCGGCCACCGGCATGGCACAACGCTTGCGGTAAGCCTCGGTGTCGAACCCGGGAGCCCACATGCCAACGCCGCCGCTGACGATCAACGACACCACGTTGCGTGATGGCGAGCAGACCGCGGGCGTGGCCTTCAGCGACGATGAGAAGCTGGCCATCGCCGCCGCTCTGGACGCCGCCGGCGTGCCCGAGATGGAGGTCGGCATCCCGGTGATGGGCGAGCACGAGTGCGAGCTCATACGCGCCATCACGCTGTCGGTGCGCCATGCGCGCACGATGGTCTGGGCGCGCATGGCCGATGCCGACATCGCCGCGGCGCTGCGTTGCCAGGCCGATACCGTGCACCTGGCCGTCAGCGTCTCCGACATCCAGATCGAACGCAAGCTCGCCAAGGACCGCGCCTGGGTGCTGGCCACTGTGGCGCGCTGCGTGGACCGCGTCGCCGACGCCGGCGCGCAGGTCAGCGTCGGCTTCGAAGACGCCTCGCGCGCCGACCCCGCCTTCCTGGCCCAGGTGGCGCAGCTGGCGCAGCGCCGCGGCGCCGTGCGCGTGCGCTACGCCGACACACTGGGCCTGCTCGACCCCTTCGCCACCTTCGAGCGCATCGCCGCGCTGCGCCGCGAGACCGACATCGACATCGAGATCCACGCCCACAACGACCTCGGCCTGGCCACCGCCAACACGCTGGCCGCCTTCCGCGCCGGCGCCACGCATGCCAGCACCACAGTCAATGGCCTGGGCGAACGCGCCGGCAACGCCGCGCTGGAAGAAGTGGTGATGGCGGCACGCCACCTTCACGGCGTGGAGTGCGGCGTTGACACGACCGCGCTGCCGCGCATCTCGCAGCTGGTGGCGCGCGCCTCGGGCCGGCCAGTGGCGGCGGGCAAGAGCATCGTCGGCGACGCGGTGTTCACGCACGAGTCGGGCATCCATGTCGACGGCCTGCTGAAGGACCGCGGCAACTACGAGGCCTTCCGCCCCGAGGAGCTCGGCCGCCAGCACCGCCTGGTGCTGGGCAAGCACTCGGGCTCGCGCGGCGTGCGCGAAGCCTACGCGCGGCTGGGCCGCACGCTGGAGCCCGAGCTGGCTCAGGCGCTGCTGGCGTGCATCCGCGCCCATGTCAGCCACACCAAGCGCGCGCCGCGCGACGACGAGCTGCTGCGCTTCTACCTCGAACTGCAGCCATGCACCGCGACGGCCTGAACCCAGGAGAGACCCATGGACACCTTTTTCGACCGTCTCAAGACCCTGTCAAGCGCCGAGGATTTCTTCGGCTTCTTCGCCGTCGCCTACGAGGTGCCGGTGGTGCAGGTGAATCGCCTGCACATCTTGAAGCGCTTCACCCAGTACCTGCACAAGGCCGAGGGCCTGGACGGCCTGGACGAGGTCGAGCTCTACCGCCGCTACCGCGAGCTGCTGGCGCGCGCCTACGCCGACTTCGTGCGCTCGACGCCGGCGCAGGAGAAGGTGTTCAAGGTCTTCCAGGACGCCGGCGGCACGCAGCATGTGCGCGTCGAGTCGCTGCAACGCGGCCGGCCGCCGCGCCACGCGCCCCAGGCAGCCTGAAGCAGGAGCCCGCCATGCACATCGTTGTCTGCATCAAGCAGGTCCCGGACTCGGCGCAGATCCGCGTCCACCCGGTCACCAACACCATCATGCGCCAGGGCGTGCCGGCCATCGTCAACCCCTATGACCTGTTCGCGCTGGAAGAGGCGCTGCGGCTGAAGGACCGCTTCGGCGGCCGCGTCACCATGCTCTGCATGGGCCCGCCGCAGGCCGAGGAGGCGCTGCGCAAGTGCATCAGCTTCGGCGCCACCGACGCCATCCTTGTCACCGACCGCGCCTTCGCCGGTGCCGACACGCTGGCCACCTCCTACGCACTCGCCGCGGCCATCCGCAGGATCGGCCAGGAGCAGTCGGTGGACCTCGTCTTCACCGGCAAGCAGACCATCGACGGCGACACCGCCCAGGTCGGCCCCGGCATCGCCAAGCGCCTGGGGCTGAACCTGCTGACCTACGTCAGCAAGGTGGTCGAGGTGGACCTGGACGGCCGCTTGTTGAAGGTCGAGCGCCGCGCCGAGGGCGGCGTGCAGCTCCTGCAGACCACGCTGCCTTCGCTGATCACGATGCTGGAAGGAACGAACGAGATGCGCTTCGCCAGCCTGGACGACATGCTGCGCGCCGGCCGCCACGCCGTGCGGCGTTGGAACAAGGACGACGCCGGCATCGAGGACCTGACGAAGATCGGCCTGAAGGGCTCGCCCACCGTTGTCAGCAAGGTCTTCGGGCCGACGCCTCGCAGCCAGAAGGCCGACCTGCAGGTCGTCGCCGACAGCACCCCGAACGACGTCGTGCTGAACCTGCTGGGCAAGCTCTTCACCACCCATCCGCAGCTCGAAGAAGAGCTGGTCGAACGCCTGTCGGCCTGAAGGAGTCTGTGCAATGAGCGAAGCCCCCAAACCCGCCGCGCCCAAGCCGGCGGGCCGTGCCGGCAGGAACACCGAGCTGCCCGAACACCTGAAGGCCTACAAGGGCGTCTGGGTCTTCGTCGAGCACGACCGCGGTCATGTCAACCCGGTGAGTTGGGAACTGATGGGCGAGGCGCGCAAGCTCGCCGACAAGTTGCAGGTCTCGGTCGCGGGCGTGATCCTGGGCGGGCCCGACGAGCCCTTGGACGCCTACGCGAAAGAGGCCTGTGCGTTCGGTGCCGACCGCTGCTACCTGATGCGCGACCCGGTGCTCAAGGGCTACCGCAACGAGCCTTTCACCAAGGGCCTGACCGACCTCGTCAACGCCCACCAGCCCGAGATCATGCTGCTGGGCGCCACCACCATGGGCCGCGACCTCGCGGGCTCGGTGGCGACGACCCTGGGCACCGGCCTCACGGCCGACTGCACCGAGCTCAACATCGACGGCCGCGCGCTGGCCGCCACCCGCCCCACCTTCGGCGGCAGCCTGCTGTGCACGATCATGACGCTGGCCTACCGGCCGCAGATGGCCACCGTGCGGCCGCGCGTGATGAGCCTGCCGCGGCGCGACGCCGCGCGCAGCGGCGACGTCGTCGAGATGAGCCTGGGCATGGTCGAGACCGACATCGTGACGAAGCTGCTCGAGTTCATACCCGACGCCACCCGCAACACCGTCAACCTGGCCTATGCCGACGTCGTCATCTGCGGCGGCAAGGGGCTGAAGAACGCCGACAACTTCAAGCTGGTGTGGGAACTGGCGCGCGTGCTCGGCGCCGAGGTCGGCGCCACGCGCGCCGTGGTGCAGGCCGGCTGGGCCGAGGCCGAGCGCCAGGTCGGCCAGACGGGCAAGACCATCCGACCGAAGCTCTACATCGCAGCCGGCGTCAGCGGCGCGATCCAGCATCGCGTCGGCATGGAAGCTTCCGACGTCATCGTGGCCATCAACACCGACCCGAACGCACCGATCTTCGACGTCGCCCACTACGGCATCGTCGGCAACGCGATGCAGGTGCTGCCGGTGCTGACGCAGGCCTTCAGGACTCACTTGGACAAGCGCATCCGCAAGGCTGCATAAGGAGTACACATGGCAGAGAAGTTCGACGCCATCGTCGTCGGTGCCGGCCCCTCGGGCAACACCGCAGCCTACCTGATGGCCAAGGCCGGGCTGAAGGTGCTGCAGATCGAGCGCGGCGAGTACCCGGGCAGCAAGAACGTGCAGGGAGCGATCCTCTACGCCGACGCGCTGGAGAAGGTCATCCCCGACTTCCGCGACGACGCGCCGCTGGAGCGCCACGTCATCGAGCAGCGCGTCTGGGTGCTGGACGACAACAGCTTCGTCGGTACCCATTTCCGCAGCGAGGACTACAACAAGCCGCCCTACAACCGCTACACCATCATCCGCGCCCAGTTCGACAAGTGGTTCTCGTCCAAGGTGCGCGAGGCGGGTGCTTTGCTGATCTGCGAGACCACCGTGGAAGAGCTGCTGATGGACGGCAAGCGCTGCATCGGCGTGCGCTGCGACCGAAAGGGCGGCGAGGTGCATGCCGACGTGGTGGTGCTGGCCGACGGCGTGAACTCGACGCTGGCGCGCAAGGCCGGCTTCCACGGCGAGCTCGACGCCGGCAACGTGGCACTGGCGGTGAAGGAGATCCTCTTCCTGCCCGAGGAGGTCATCCAGCAGCGCTTCAACATCAAGGAAGACGAAGGTGTGGTCATCGAGCTGATGGGCACCATCACCGAAGGCATGGTGGGCACCGGCTTCCTTTACACCAACAAGGACTCGCTGACCATCGGCGTGGGCTGCATGCTCAGCGACTTCAAGGCAAACCCGAAACGCACGACGCCTAATGCGCTGCTGGAACAGCTCAAGCGCCACCCCAGCATCGCGCCGCTGCTGGCCGGCGGCGAGATGAAGGAGTATTGCGCCCACCTCATCCCCGAAGGCGGCTTCAACGCCGTGCCGCAGGTGTATGGCGACGGCTGGCTGATCGTGGGCGACTCCGGCGGCTTCGTCAACGGCGTGCACCGCGAAGGCAGCAACCTGGCGATGACCACCGGGCAGCTGGCGGCGCAGACCGTCATTGAGGCCAAGACCACCGGCGTCGAGATGACGGCCAAGACACTGCGCAGCTACAAGCAGCGGCTGGACGAGAGCTTCGTGATGAAGGACCTGCACAAGTACCGCCGCATGCCGCAGGTGATGCACGCGAGCCCGCAGTTCTTCACCGCCTACCCGCAGCTGCTGACGGGCGCGGCCAAGACCATGTTCACGGTCGACGGCGTCGACAAGAAGACCAAGGAACGGCAAATCTTCGGCAGCTTCAAGTCGGCACGCCAGTGGCGCGGCCTGGTCGGAGATGCGTTCAAGTTGTGGAGGGCCTTCCGATGAGCTCCGTCGCCGCCAATGTCGAAGAGAAGCTGTTCCAGAACCGCTACAGGGTCGACCACGGCCGGCCGCACATCCAGATCAAGGACGCGGCGGTGTGCAGCAACCTGTGCCAGTCGCAGGCCTGCACCTACATCTGCCCTGCCAGCTGCTACAAGGCCGAAGGCAACCGCGCGGTGACGCTGATCACCGACGGCTGCCTGGAATGCGGCAGCTGCCGCGTCATCTGCACCGAGCACAGCAACGTGGCGTGGGAATACCCGCGCGGCGGTCACGGCATCCTCTTCAAATTCGGCTGAACCCTGGCACCCCATGAACGATGTCGAAAGATTCCTCGCCCACGCCGTGCAGCTCGAACGCGACGCGGCGCGCCGCTACGAGGAGCTCTCCGCCGCCATGTGCACCGAGGGCAACCGCGAGCTCGCGGCCTTCTTCGGCCGCATGGCGCATTTCTCTCGCCTGCACCTTGCGCAAGCCACCGCGCGTGGTGGCTTCCGCGACCTGCCGCCGCTGGCCGCGGGCGACTTCGAGTGGCCCGAGGGCACCTCGCCTGAGACGGCGGAATGGGCCGGCGTCGACGCCCAGATGGGCCCGCGAGAAGCGCTGCTGCTGGCGCTCGATGGCGAGCGCCGCGGCCATGCCTACTATGCGGCGATGGCGGCCACCACGACCGACGCCGAACTGCGCGCCATCGCCTCTGAATTCGCCGGCGAGGAGGCCGAACATGTGCGCGAACTGGAACGCCTGATCGCCGCCTGCCCTGCCTGAGCGGGCGGGCCGGGCCCCGGCCTGGTGCGAACTTGATCTGCGTCAACGGCACCCCGTTCAGCGCTGCCGCGGCTGCCGATCGGCTCGGTTTTTGCACCTCGGCTTCAGGAGCCGGGCACCACGGCCTGTGGTGCCCGGCGACGATGCAAGGGGTGCACCAACACGCAACGGCCACCCCCGCGCGTCCCCTGCTGAAGTTCAAGGAGGTGCGTGATGCTGACCCGTAATGCCCACGACCAGCGCTCGCATGTCGAGCTCATCACGGTCTACGAGATCTGCCGCATCCTGGGTGCGTCGCTGGACATCGATCGCAGCTTCCGCAGCGTGCTCAACGTGCTGGCGGCGCAACTCGACCTGCAGCGCCTGATGATCGTCATGGCCGACCCCGACGAGGACGCGCTGAGGGTGCACAGCGCCGCAGGCCTGTCGCGAGTGCAGGAATCGCGTGGCCGCTGGCATGTCGGCGAAGGCGTCATTGGCCACGTCTACGCCACCGGCATGCCTGTGGTGCTGCCCGACGTCAGCCAGGCGGCGGAATTCATCGACCGCACCGGCGCCTTCAGCGCCGAAGAAGGCCACATGATGGCTTTCCTGGTGGTGCCGCTGAAGACCGACAAGGGCACCCTGGGCGTGCTGGCGGCGCAGCGCGAGGTGCAGGGCAATGCGCGGCTTTCCGACGACCAGCGCATCCTGACCATGGTGGCCACGCTGCTGGCGCAGGCTGCGCAACTGCACGAGGCCGTGCGCGACGAGCACCAGCGCCTGCAGCGCGAGACGACGCGGCTGCAGAAGGCGCTGCAGCGCCAGCCGCGCGGCCGCTATGCGCTGGACAACGTCATCGGCGAAAGTCGCGAGATGCAGCAGGTCTTCGTCGAGGTACACCAGGCTGCGCCTTCGCGCGCCACAGTGCTGCTGCGCGGCGAGAGCGGCACTGGCAAGGAAGCCATCGCGCGCGCCATCCATTACCTCTCGCCGCGCAAGGACGCCGCTTTCATCAAGGTCAACTGCGCTGCGCTGACCGAGTCGCTGCTGGAAAGCGAGCTCTTCGGCCACGAGAAGGGCGCCTTCACCGGCGCGATCGGCGAACGCAAGGGCCGCTTCGAACTGGCCCATGGCGGCACGCTGTTCCTGGACGAGATCGGCGACATCTCGCCCGCCTTCCAGGCCAAGCTGCTGCGCGTGCTGCAGGAGCGCGAGTTCGAGCGCGTGGGCGGCAGCAAGCCGGTGAAGGTGGACGTACGGCTGGTCTGCGCCACCAACCGCGACCTCGAGAAGATGGTGCAGCGCGGCGAGTATCGCGCCGACCTCTACTATCGCATCAACGTCGTCAGCATCTTCCTGCCGCCGCTGCGCGAGCGGCGCGCCGACATCCCGCCGCTGGTGGCCCACTTCATCGACCGTTACAACAAGGAAAACCGTAAGCAGCTGCGGATCACGCCCGAGGCCATGAAGGTGCTGGCCAGCTGCTACTGGCCGGGCAATGTGCGCGAACTGGAGAACTGCATCGAGCGCACCGCGACGATGATCCAGGGCGACACCATCCGCGACCTCGCCTTCCCCTGCAAGCAGAACAAGTGCCTGACGCAGACGCTGCATTTCATGGAGAAGGCCGACGCCGTCGCCGTGGCCCAGGGGCGCTCTGATACAGGGAGCGTTCCCGATCCTGGAACCAGGGCGAATACGGGTACTGCACCCAGCCCGACCGTGATCGGGCCGACTCGCGGCTTGCCCGCCAAATCTTCAGACGAGCGCTTGATGCCTGAGCCCGTCGACGAGCGCGAAAGATTGATCTGGGCGATGGAACAGTGCGGCTGGGTGCAGGCCAAAGCCGCTCGACTCTTGAAGCTCACGCCTCGGCAGCTTGGTTATGCATTGCAAAAGAACCGGATAGAAGTCAGAAAATTCTAGTGACCGGGTCATCGGCCAACCGCATTGCCAATTCAAGCTGTCACACGAAGTCGGCGGGGAATCCAGGCGAACTCGTCCAGTGCCCTGCTGGCAATGCTAATTCTTCACGTTTGGAACATTGATTTTCTGAAGTCCAGCTACGCTATGGCGACGCGAAAATCGACAGCCAGTTCGAGCTCGGATTCAAATTCAACGAGTTGTCGAACGCTCTATTGCTCGCACCTTACCCCGATCGGCGCAGGCTTAAGCGCTTCGTGCTCGCTGGTAACGTGCCATCGATAGACACCTGGCCCGATCATGCTGATGGCGAACTCACCGGCCAAAGGATCAGGCGGGCTATGCTCCCCCGGAAAACGAAAGTAGATGGACTTGTCGTCAGCCTTGGTTACGAGCAAGTGAATGGTTACTGGCGCCTGCTTCGAAGACCTTGGAACGGTTGTGATTGTCAAGGTCTTCAGATCTGCTGATAGTTCAAATCGCTGATGTCTGTTCGTTGGGGTACATGCGTATCTATTTTGCATACTCTCGGCCCACAAGCCATCCAAGTCTTTGGCATCAAATGCAAATGCCATGTTCGATAGGCTGCTGACTAGGAAAATTGAGAAAATATGGACCTTGCGCATAGACCAACTCCGCATCGGATGCAGCATCCTATACCAGCGCTGCTATTGCTCAGGGCAGGATTCCGGCAACGCGGTTGACAACTCCAGGATGACAGGCGCATGGTGGTGCAAGCCTATCCGGCCGCGACGGAACGCTTCAGCGACGGAGGGGCCGATTGCAGCCAAGAGTGATGCAGGACTGATCTAGCAACCGTCAGCGGAGCGGCGGAGAGCCGCATTAGAACCCAAGGGTGCGCCCGGTAGTGCTCGGCAAGAAAGAAGACATCGGGAAACGTCGCAAGAAGACGCTCTCGCTCATCCCATGTGACCCGGACCACCAGCGTTGCCTCGTCCTCTTTCAAGCGTGCCATGAGCTTGCCCTTCACCTTTAAGGCTGGAGTGCCATAGGACGTAGCCTCTTCAACCCCGGGAAGCTCTTTCGATAAACTCTTGATCTTGCAAAATGTCAGCATCAATCGACTGTATTAGTGTTGCAAATCGGCTGCTACCGAGAGGCGCTGCGTAGGCCGCTGAGTTCGCCAAGAATCGCTATCACAGTCAGCCGCAATAGCTACTGTGCCGCTCGATAAAAGTAGTAAGTTGCAGTGTATGGAATCCTTGCCACCTCCGAGCTATTTGTCGCCGAGCACGGCCTTGCCGGCGCAATGCCCCCTGCTGTGCTGACGCGCTGGATGCTCTTTGCAGCAGCAAAGACACCGGTTCCCGTTACCGACTTTGCGGTCAAGAGCAGCCAGGGGATAGCCGAGGGGATGGGGCCCGGGTCCTTTGACTTGATCTCGCCCACAACAGCACTGGAGTCCACCGACTCCCACGTCGGGCCTGCGTAGTGCTTCCCGATGGGTTTGCCGTCACGATCAAACAAGTTGGCCTCTGGTGAACGAAACGTCCACTCGTAAGATGCCGGCTCTTTAGCCTTGGTCGTACATTCGTAGATCTGAACTCCAGTCGCACGCGCTTCAACGTAGGCAACCTGGCCTGAAGAAGGCCGTAGACCCTCAGGCACTGGCGGCGGCGCGATAGTCGGCTCCATGGCGCATCCGACGAAGAGAAAACAAAGGAAGACCGAGGCCGTCCAGAGAAATGGAACCTGCCGCTCAAAGGTCATGTGCATAGACGATGAATCCGTAGTGTTTGGCAACCTTGTCGTAGAGGAGCCGGCCCGCCTTGTTCGTATTGCGGGTATGCCAATAGACCCGCTTGACGCCATCGGCCTTTGCTGCGGCGTACACGGCTTCTATAAGCGCTCGTCCCACACCTTGTCCCCTTGCTTCGGGGCTAGTAAAGAGATCCTGCATGTAGCAGGTCAAATCGATTCTGGTGGTACTACGGTGATATAGGAAGTGCGTCAAGCCCACGACCTTGCCTGCTGCCTCGGCAACCCGCGCAAACACCGGCTCGCTTGGATCAAAGAATCTCTGCCAGGTCGTGCTGGTAACTATGGGGGGCAAAGCCGTTGGTCCCTTTCGACCATAGAAGGCATTGTAGCCACCCCAAAGCGGTAGCCAGGCGTCAAAATCTGACTCTTTGAGTGGGCGGACAGAAATCGCTGTTTGCATTGCATCTGCTCAGGTGGTCTTCGCCTTTGCAGACTCCGAGATCAGCTGCTCGAGGACAGTGACATCGACGTCCTTCAGCTTGCCGACATAGAGGCAGCCCTTACCCATCTTGTGCTTCCCAAGCCTTGCCAGCAACTGCTCCTGACTCGGAGCACTGCCAGTGCCGTAGATACTGATGTCGCCCTTTCGTGATGCGAACCCCACCAAGCATGTTTCGCCTTCACGGCCGCTCTCGTACTTGTACTTGTGAACTCCGAAGCCTACGATGGCTGCACCCCACATCTTCGGCTTCAACTTCGTTGCTTTAGCCATCATCTTGATTAACGCCTCGCAGTCTTTGCGGCGAAAGTCGTCCTCGATGCCGGCGATGTATTGCTCTACGCTGGCTTCTGTGACCTTGGTCTTGTTCTCAGCCATGTCAGTAGTCTCCTGAGTTTACGAGGTCTAACACAAATAGTTTGAGTTACTTTGACAATGCCGGCGTCCATTGCCGGATTTCGAAGGTGAGCAGGCCAGGCTTCACTGTGGGATTCTCGGCTGCAAAGCTACGAATCTCTTCCTCCGACACACTTGCCTCGGAAATCATCATTCCCCCGGAGCCTTCGTCCAGGAACGGGCCGCCAAGTTCAAGCTTTCCTGCCTTGAGCAAAGTAGCAAAATGCTCCATGTGAGCTTGCAGGCCAGGCTGCTCAAATGCCAGTACGTCAGGTCTCCAGCTCGGTCCCGGCTGGTGAATAACGACAAACCTAAAGGGCGGCATAGATCGCTCCTGTGCATGTGAAACTGATGGCCCAAGCGCTGCAGCAAGCGCGACTGACTTTACAAGGCTCCGCCGAGTGCTTGAAGTTGGCACGGCGAATATCTGCAGAAGGAATACTAGGCTGCTGCCGCCGGTACTGGCGGTCGGCATGCATCGACAGGCGGCGCTCTGCTCTGCGTACCTGCGGTGCGGCTCACTGCTTGGCATCGTGCAGGTTCATCCCCCTATCGGTAGCCCACCATGGAAGCCATCGGCCGGCACCCCAGCAGGCACCCGATCGCCCACTCATCCGCTTCGAGCGCCATCCCGAGGGCCGGGGCGATCTCTGAATGCAGGACGGAGTGTCGATTCATCGCGGTTCAAGGGTGAAGGATGAAAGGGTTTTGGTCACCGAACCGCGAAGCCGACGCCCCCGCCTTGAGCGCTTGGCAGCAGGTTCGCCCATCCCCCACGAATCGAAGTCGCACGAGTGGTACGACACGCGCACAATCTTTTCGAGTCTTCCCGCCGTCAAGCGCGGGCGGCGCAACTGGGGTGAGCCGACGATGAACCATCCAACACGATTTCTGGCCTATGCATGTGCGGGCGCAGCAGCAGCATTGGGTGCGACTTCGACCGCCCGGGCGGCTATCTCCAACCCGGTATCGGTCACCCTGTCGGCGCCGGGCGGAGTCGTCGGCGACACGACGCCGCTCAACCTGGTCAACAGCCCCGTCAACCCGGCCACCGGCATCAACCCGGGAGATGGTTCGGCAATCGGCAGCTTCATGCTGTCGACCGAATTCATCCACTTCTCCGGCAATTCGATCCTGGTGGACATCGCCTCGGGCGACGTGAACAACCTGAACCAGTTGATCACCGGCTACCTCGGGCTGAACGGTGCGCATGCGCAGTACCGGTTCGCGAACCTGTCGGTGGCGGGCAGCACGATAACCGGCTTCACCGGCAGCGTCACCGGACTGACCAGCCCGACCACGCTCGCGAGCTTCATCACGCTGACATCGGCGAACAGCCTGACCATCGACCTCGACAGCCTGATCCTGGCGCCGGTCGCTGGCGGTGGGCAGTCCGACGCGCTCGGCGTGGTGACGATCAACCTGGTCACGCAGCCCGTCCCCGAGCCGGTCAGTTGGGCACTGATGCTCGCAGGTGGTGCCTGCCTGCTGTGCGTGCGCCGCGGCGCGTCCCGGCGCATTTGAATGCCGCGCTGCGACATAAACTCTGTCGAGGGGCAATCTGATGGGAACACCATATCTAGGCGAGATCAGAGCTACGTCTTTCAGCTTTGCGCCGAGAGGCTGGGCGCTGTGCAACGGGCAGACGTTGGCGATCAATCAGAACCAGGCGATTTTCGCGCTCCTTGGCACTACCTACGGCGGCGACGGCCAAACCACATTCAACCTACCGAACCTGCAGGGACGGGTGCCGCTGCACTTCGGCGCCAACATCTTGCAAGGGCAGCTCGGCGGGGCGGAGGCCGTGACGCTCACGACCGCGCAGTTGCCCTCGCACCAGCACCGCCTTGAATCGTCGACCGATTTTGCGAATGCGAACACCCCCGGCGGCGCGCTGCCAGCCGCCAAGCCACGCGGCGGCGTCGACATCTATGCGCCGGCCGGGTCGCCGCTGGCGGCGCTCAACCCCACCGCGGTGGCTGACACGGGCGGCAGCCAACCGCACGAGAACGAGCAACCGTACCTGACGCTAAATTTCATCATTGCCATTTCCGGCATCTTCCCGACGCGCAGCTGAGTGCGGCACCGAGCGAGGATCACCCATGTCTCAACCTTATGTCGGCGAAATCCGTATGGTCGGCTTCAACTTTCCGCCCAACGGCTGGGCGATCTGCAACGGCGCGTTGCTGTCGATCGCCGAATTCACGACCTTGTTCGACCTGATCGGCACTACCTACGGCGGCGATGGCGTGAACACCTTCGCGCTGCCCGATCTGCAGGGTCGCGTGCCCGTGCACCAGGGCAGGAGCGCGGGCACGAGCAACCGCGTGATCGGCCAGCGAGGCGGAGTCGAGACGGTGACGCTGACCGCGAACCAGATGCCCTCGCACACACACACGCTTTCGGCCAGCACGACGATCGCTACGCCGGCGGCGTTTCGCTCTGCGGTGCTTGGCTCGTCGACGACGGCGACTTTCTACGGTAGCGGCGCCGACCCGACGACGATGGCGGCCGGCGCGATCACGGCGCTCGGTGATGGCCAGCCGCACAACAACATCGCGCCGTCGCTGACGATCAACTTCGTCATCTCGCTGTTCGGTATCTTCCCTTCGCAGAATTGAGGGCGCGACCATGGCAGACCAGTTCCTCGGCGAGATCCGCATTTTCGCCGGCAACTTCGCGCCCGCCGGCTGGGCGTTCTGCAACGGGCAGATACTGCCGATCGCGCAGAACTCGGCGCTGTTCTCGCTGCTCGGTACCTTCTACGGCGGCAACGGCACGTCCAACTTCGCGCTGCCGAACCTGCAGGGCAATTTCCCGATGTGCCAGGGCGGTGGCGCTGGACTTACGCAACGGATCATGGGTGAAACCGACGGCAGTGCCACGGTCACCCTGCTCAGCACGGAAATGCCGAATCACTCCCACAACCTGCAGGCCGCGTTGTCGCCGACAAGCGGCACTGCCGGATCGACGGTGGCGCTCGCGCCGACGGGCAATGGCGCGTCGATCTACCACGCACCGACCAACCTGCGGGCGCTCGCTCCCGCCTCCCTGGCTTCGGCTGGCGGTGACCAGCCGCACGAGAACCGCCAGCCCTACCTTGCGCTGAACTTCATCATCGCGTTGACCGGCATCTTCCCGCCACGCGCATGATGCTGCAGGCAGCATCGACCGTCGGGCCTCCGCGCCTGCGGAAGGCGGAATCAGGCGACACCGACTTCCTGCGCCGCCTCTTCGCGAGCACGCGTGGCCTCGAGCTGGAGGCGCTCGGCGCCGATTCCCCGCTCGCTGCCAGCTTTGTCGCCATGCAGTTAGCTGCGCGCGAGCGCTCGTACCGATCCGCGCACCCAAGCGCCGTGTGCCAAATTGTCGAACCCGTGTCGAACGGCCGGCCCGAGGCCATCGGCCAGCTGTGGGTCGACATCAGTCCGGGGCTGATTTCGTTGCTCGACATCAGCCTGCTGCCACGCTGGCGTGGCCTGGGTGTCGGTAGTGCCCTGCTGCGCGACGTGCTCGCTGATGCGCGTGCCTTGCAACGGCCGGTGCAGTTGAACGTCGAGCTAACGAATCCGGCGCGGCGCCTCTACGAACGGCTCGGCTTCGAGGATGTCGGCGTCGACGGTCTGCATCGGGTGATGCACTGGCAACCACGTCCCGCGACGAATTTGTAACCCCCTTCGGAGACCTCGGATGAACAAGCGTGATTGGATGGCCGGTGCCGGTGCCGGCGCCTTGGCGGCGGCTTGCGCCCCGGCGTTCGCTAGGCCCGCGCCTGCTGGGGCATCTACCGGGCCACGTGCGCGCCGTCTGCCGCCGCTCGAGGGCCATCAAGACCGTGCCGCCTGGCTGCGCTACCTCGGGCAGTCGTTTCGCACGCGCAGCGGTACGCTGCTGCGCCTCGCCCGGCTGGACGAGGTGCCCGTGTCCAGCGCTGGAGTCGACCAGTTCCGCCTCGTGTTCGAGGTGTCGGCCGCGGCCGGCTTTCCCGGCGGCCTTCATGTCCTGCAACATGCGAGCGGGCAGCGGCTGACGCTCCTTCTCGATGATGCCGCCGCGGGCGAGTTGCACGCCCACTTCAGCCTGCTCGCCTGAGCGCCACGCGCGGCGCTCGCCCGCTTCGATCGCGCGATACCGCCGTTCGACAACGGCGGATTGTGGGACGGAGCTCGCACACCGGGGGCAAGCGCGGTCGGAGGAGGTCAGTACGCCGACCACTGCGACAGTTGCAAAAGTCCCAGTGGCATGACTCACTCCCGCGGCATCCATCGGCGACCTCAACGATGGACGTCCTATCGCTTCGCTGGCGAATCCTGATGACAGTTCAGAAGGGCTTCGATAGGATCAATTCGCCCATCAATGCTACGGCGGCCGACCGCCTTGCCCAATACTGGAGAGTGCCGATGTCCAGGTCTCCGACATTCCGTTGCCCCGCTTCTGCTGCAGCAACGGCTCTTCCCGTGGGAGCGCCGACGCAGCCGATGGCGCGGGCGTTGAGGCGCGGACTAGCACTTTTGGTGGCGATGGCCTGTGGCGGTTGCGCCGCGCCTCCGTTGACCCGCGAGGTCGTGATCTCGAAGGATGCGGCCGCGCCCATTGGCCCCTACTCGCAGGCCATCAAGGCCAACGGGCTCGTGTTCTTTTCCGGGCAAAGCGGCGGCACGACTGGCTCCATCGAGGAACAGACTGCGCGCGCGCTGGACAGCCTGAAGGCCATCGCGCAGGCTGCGGGGCTGAGCATGAGCGACATCGTGAGCACGACCGTCTACCTGAAGGACATGGACGACTTTTCCAGGATGAACGCGGTCTATGCTGGGTACTTCAAGGACAAACCACCGGCGCGCGCCACGGTGCAGGTCGCGCGCCTGCCGCGCGATTCGCTGATCCAAATCTCCGCCATCGCCGCCAAGTGAGTCTGTCCATTGGCTCAGGAGCGGTGCCTGTTCGAGATGTGGACGGATCGCGTCAAACTGGCTGACGACATTGCGGCCGATCGCTGGCGGCAGATGATGGCCACCTGGGGGTCTACGCGTCCACCGAATCGCGCGAGGGGCTCCATCCATTTCGGTTGGGCGCGCCAGCGCCCTGGAAGCAACGCTGTCCGAATTGGCTGGAGGGGGATAGCGCGCCGACCATCGAGAGGTCTTCAGTCGTTGGGCCTGTCCTGTTGCTGGATGTACTGCTTAATCACTTCGAGC
>CAIWPS010000537.1 GCA_903914615.1 uncultured beta proteobacterium
CGACGCAGGTCCAGGGTGGCACGCTGGCCGTCACGGGCACGCTGGCCTCGGGCACCGTCAACGTCAATGCCGGCACGCTGGCCCTGGGCGGCGCCAACCTGCTGGCCGGCGGCGCGGCCGTCAGCGTCGCCACCGGCGCGACGCTCACGATCAGCGGCGACGACACCATCGCCAGCCTGGCGCTGGCCGGCACGCTGGGCGGAAACGGCACCCTCAGCGCCGCCAGCGTGGCGCTGAACGGCGCCACCGTCAACGCCAACCTCGGCGGCGGCAGCCTCAGCGCCAGCGGCAGCAACCTGCTCGCCGGCACGGCGGCGGTGCAGACCGTCAATGTCAACGACGGCACGCTCGCGCTGGGCTCGGCGCAGCGCCTGAGTGCGCTGCCGGCGGTGACGGTGGCGGCCGGCGCGACGTTGCAGCTCGGCGGCGACCAGGTCATCGGCACACTCGCTGGCGCCGGCAGCGTGGCCCTGGGCACGGCCACGCTGAGCACCGGCGGTGGCGGCGACAGCAGCTTCGGCGGCGTCATCGGCGGCAGCGGCGGCCTCACCAAGCTTGGCAACGGCAGCTTCACGCTCAGCGGCACCAACACCTACAGCGGCGCCACCCACGTCACGGCCGGCACGCTGGCCGTGCAGGGCACGCTGGCCTCGGCCACGGTGTCGGTGGACGGCGGCACGCTGGCACTGGCAGCGCCCAACCTGCTGCTGAACACGGCGGCGCTCAATGTCGCCGGCGGCGCCACCTTCTCGCTCTCGGGCGACACCACCGTCGGCAGCCTGACGCTGGCCGGCACGCTGGGCGGCAACGGCACATTCAGCGCGGCCAGCTACGCGCTGGCCGGCGGCACCGCCAACGCCAACCTCGGCGCCGGCGCGCTCAGCAGCTCGGGCAACAGCAGTCTGAACGGCAGCTCGGCGGCCACCAGCCTGGCAGTGAACAGCGGCACGCTGACGCTGGGCGCCGGGCAGCGGCTGCTGGCCCAGCCCGCGGTCAGCGTCGCGGCGGGGGCCACGCTGGCCCTGGCCGGCAACGAGACCTTCGGCTCGCTGGCCGGCGGCGGCAACGTCGGCCTGGGCACCGCCACCTTGAGCACCGGCGCGGGTGGCAGCAGCAGCTTCGGCGGCGTGCTCGCCGGCAGCGGCGGCCTCGTCAAGCAGGGGGCGGGCACGACCTTCACGCTCGCCGGCAGCAACAGCTACACCGGCACCACGCGCGTCGCTGCCGGCACGCTGGCAGTGCAGGGCACGCTGGCCTCGGCGCAGGTCAGCGTCGACGCCGGCACGCTGGCGCTGGGGGCCGCCGACCTCATCGCCAACACCGCCGCGGTGGCCGTGGCCAGCGGCGCCACGCTGGCGCTGGCCGGCAACGACACCGTGGCCACGCTGGCGCTGTCGGGCACCTTGGGCGGCAGCGGCACGCTCACCGCCGCGACCTACACGCTGAGCGGCGGCACCGTCGCCGCCGGTGCCGGCCTGGGGGCCGGCGTGCTCAACGCCAGCGGCAGCAGCCAGCTCGGCGGCACCGCGGCGGCGCAGACCGTCAACGTCACCGCCGGCACGCTGGCCCTGGGCGCCGCCGACCGGCTGGACAACGGCGCCGTGGTCACCGTCAGCACCGGCGCCACGCTGCAGCTGAACGGCAATGACACCATCGGCGCGCTGGCGCTGGGCGGCAGCCTGGCCGGCAGCGGCACCCTCACGGCCGCCGGCACGACGACGCTGCCCGGCTATGCGCTCAACGGCGGCAGCGTGGGAGCCAACGTCGGCCTCGGGGCCGGCGCCATCACGTCCAGCGGCAACAGCAGCCTGCTCGGTACCTCGGCGGCGACCAGCGTCGCCGTCAACGATGGCACCCTCACCCTGGGCAGCGCCAACCGCCTCGGCGCGCTGCCTGCGCTGACCGTGGCCGGCGGCGCCACGCTGGCGCTCGGCGGCGACCAGACCCTGGGCACGCTGGCCGGCAGCGGCAGCGTGGCCCTGAGCAGCGCCACGCTCGCCAGCGACGGCGGCGCCAGCCCCTGGGCCGGCGTCATCAGCGGCACGGGCGGCCTGACCAAGCTCGGCCCGGGCACGCTCACGCTCAGCGGCGCCAACACCTACACCGGCGTCACCAACGTGCAGGCCGGCACCTTGCGCATCGGCGACGGCGCCACCTCGGGCAGCGTCGCCACCTCGGGCTTCCAGCTCACCGGCGCGCTCAGCCTGGCGCGCAGCGACAGCGTGACGCTGGCGCAATCCATCGCCGGCAGCGGCAGCGTCGAACAGGCCGGGGCCGGCACGCTCACCTTCGCCGGCGGCAACAAGACCTACACCGGCGCCACCCTGGTCAGCAGCGGCACCCTGGCCACGGCAGCCGGCGGCGACCTGGCCGCGCAGAGCGCGGTGCAGGTGGCGGCGCCCGGCCGCCTGGTGCTGGTGGGCCAGCAGACCGCGAGCTCGGTCACCGCGGCCGGGGCCGTGGTGCTGGGCGGCGACCTCACGGCCACGGGCGACCTGCTGCTCAGCGGCCCGGTCACCGTGCCCGGCCAGCAGGCGCTGACGCTGAACGCGCAGACCATCACCGCCACCAACGCCGGCAACCAGTGGGGCAGCAGCCTGTCCATCGTCGCCGGCAAGGCGGTCACGCTGAGCGCCGGCAGCAACGGCACGACGGCCAACAACCTCGTGCTCGGCACCGTCACCGCCAACGCCGGCGGCCGCATCGACGCCGGCGTGCTGACGCTGGGCGGCGCCACCACGGTCAGCGGCGGCACGCTCGAACTCGTGGGCTCGGCGCCGGCGATGCTGGCACAGCCGGGCGACGCGCTGGCGGGCAAGCTGGTCACCAACCTGCTGGTCGCCTATGCCGCCGACGCGGTGGCGCAGAACGCCGGCAGCACCATCACCGTGGCACCCGGCGCGACGCTGCAGGTCACCGCCAGCGGCGGCGGGTCGGTCAACCTGGCGCAGCCGGGCAATGCCTTCCTGGGCAACCTGGCGGTCATCAGCGGCACCGCCGACCAGGCCTGGTCGGCCAACCCCACGCCCGGCACCTTCGGCGGCAATACCTTCACCTACGCGATGCAGAGCCTGGCCAACATCGCCGGCGGCACCGTCAACGTCGGCGGCGCCGGCATCGTCGCCGACGTCGTGGCCATCACCGCCAACACCCTGGCCACCGTCGGTCCCACGGCGGCCATCGTCGCCCGCCTGCCCTTCGACAGCAACGTCGGCACCACGGCGTCGCTGCCGGCGCTGACGCTGGGGCTGACGCCCACGTCCTTCACCCTGCCCCTGCCCTTCGGCCAGACCGGCACCGGCAACGGCATCCGCGTCAACATCGGCAACCAGGCACTGGGCGGCCGCACCCTGGGGCTGAACGCCGGCTACATGACGGTGCTGCCGCGCGGCGGCGCGCAAGGCGGCACTGCGGTGCTGCTGGAAGGGCCGGCGGTAGGCTCGGGCAACGGCTACCAGTTCTTCTACGACGGCGCCGGCCAGCAGACGCAGATACCGGTTTCGTACAACGGCCTGCTGCCGACGACACCGCAGGCCGAGAGCTCGATCTCGGCCACCGTGGCGGTGTCCGAGAGCGCGCGCCGCGAGCGCTTCGAAGAGGCGGTGCGCACCGAGAACGTCGCCACGCGGCTGCGTTCCGGCGTCATCGCCGAGGTCGGCCCGGCGCCCTCGGCCACGCGGGGCAGCAGCGGCACGCGCCTGCCCGCGGCCTGCGTCCCTGCCTCCAGCGCGCTCAGCTGCGCCCAGCCATGAACAAGCCCCTGCGTCCCCCCACCCTGCCCCGCCGCCGCCTTCTGCAATGGGGCGGCGCCTGGGCCGGCCTGCACGCCAGCGGGCTGGCGCGCGCACAGCCGGCGCCCGAGGCCGCCGCCGAAGGCCCCGAACCGCCGCGCCTGGCGCTGCTGATCGGCAACCGCGAATACCCCGACGGCGACGACCTGCCGCCCATCCACAAGAACGTGCACGACCTCGCGGCGGCGCTGGAGAAGCGCGGCTTCACGGTGACGCAGGGCCTGGACCTCGACCTGGCGCAGGCGCGCGCCACGCTGGACGCGTTCGCGGCCCAGGTCAAGGCGGCGCCGGCCGATGCCACGGTGTTCTTCTACTTTTCCGGCCACGGCGCGCAGGTGGACGCCGAGAACCTGCTCGTCTCGGCCCGCACCAGCCCGCGCGCGCGGCCCGACACGCTGGCCCGCGGCAGCCTGGCGCTGGGCACCACGGTGCTGGAGGAACTGCCGCACCGGCCCAGCGGACTGACCATTGCCGTCATCGACGCCTGCCGCACCTCGCTGCGCGACGTCGCCAAGGGCGACGGCCTGAACCAGGTGGAAGCGCCGCCCGGCTGCCTGGTGGCCTTCGCCACCGGCGCCGGCAAGCCGGCCATCGCGCCCGCCGACGACACGCGCAACACCTTCTACACCGCCTCGCTGGTCAAGCTGCTGGGTTCCTCTTCCGACGAGATCTCGTTCTCCGACCTCTTCAGGCTGGTGAAGTACGACGTCCAGAACACCATGCTCAACCACCCGGTGGCGCTGCTGCGGCAGTTCGCGCAGTTCCCCTTCATCGCCGAGAACACGCAGGTGCAAAGGCGCCTGGCGCCGCGCCAGGCCGCCGCTGCCGCAGCGGCGCCGCCGCGCTTCGCCAGCCGCGACGAGGCCGCCGACTGGGCCCGGCTGGAAGCCACCTGGTGGCCCGCCGATGTGGCCAGGCTGGCCGGCGAGTTCCGCGCCAACCACCCGGGCAGCCGCCTGGCCGACAGCGCCGAGGTGGCCCGGGTCGGTGCCACCGAGGCCGCACAGACGCTGCGCCGCCGCGACGTGAGCCTCTTCCGCAGCGCCTTCGAGCCGCTGCCCGAGGTGGCGCTGTCGGCAGCCGAGGTCGCCAAGGCGGGCCGCGGCGACAAGGACGCGGCGGCGCGGCTGGCGCGGCTGTGGGGCCTGCGTTCAGGCCGCTACGACATCAACCGCTACGAAGGCTGGCTGGAGTACGCCGCGGCCCTGGGCAACGGCATCGCCAGCTACGAGCTGGCGCTGCACTGCCGGCGCAACGGCGAGCCGCTGCGCGCCGACCAGTACGAGTCTCGCGCCCGCGAACTGGGCTACACGCCGCCGCCTTCGCTGGACAACGTGCGCAAGTAGCCGCGCCTGCGGCCGGCTCAGGGCAGCTGGCCGTCGCGCAGCAGCACGCGTTCGGCCTGCAGGAAGCGGCCGACGAATTCACGCGTCGGCGCGGCGGCGCTGCTGGCGGCCTCCTCCAGGTTGTCCGACGAGCGCCACGCCAGGTGGCGGCTGACATAGTCCTCGTTGTAGCCGTCGATGGACTTCTGGTACTGGTTCATCTCCACCACCACCCAGGCGGTGCAGGCGGCAAAGACGGCGAAGCCGGTGTCGACCTCGATCAGCCCGCAGACGATGAGGGTGAAGGCCAGCAGCACCAGGATCGGCGCCAGGCCGACGGCGATGGCCGCGCGCTGCGCGTGGGGCGGTTGGTAGTCCGGCAAGGGGGCATGCATGGCGGGCCTGCGCGATGGCTCTTGGGGCGACACCGCCAGTAGAGCCCGGCGCGGGGCCGCGCGAGGCGCGGAAAACAGCCGCCATCACGCGCCAACTCTGCGCTCAACTCGCTGACCATGACTGCCGCGCCGGGCGCCTGCCTGGCCGGCCGCGCCACCGTGGGCCGCGCAGTCCGCGTGCGTGAAATCGCGTGCGGGCTCAGCCGAGCCTGGCCAGGTCGGCGAGCAGCCTGCCGCGTGCGGCTTCGGGCACCGACTCGGCCAGCAGCGCGCACAGCGCGTCGCGCCGGCGCGTGCGCTCGGCAGCCCGCTTGACCACCACCTTGGCGATCGGCCCCACCTGCCCGGCCAGCACGCGCTGGGCTGCCTGCAGCCATTCGTCGCTGACCGGCGGGCCGGCGGCCTGCGTGTTCGTCGGCGGCATCGGCGTCAGCGGCAGTGCGCGGCCGGCGGTGCCGAGGCCGCCGCTGCCGCCCGTGCCGCCGGTGCCGGGGCCGGCGCGCAGGGCCTGGCCGAGGAACGCATCGCGCACCGTGGCCTGGGTGATCTGCTCGGCCAGCCGTGCGTACAGCGCCGGCAGGTCGTGGCATTCGCGCGCCGCACGCCGCACCAGTACGGCGGCCAGCGGGCCGACATGGCGCGCCAGGGTGTGCTCGACATGCGCCAGCACCACCGGGTCCCAGTGGGAACCGCCCGACAGGCTGCCGGTGGATGGCGGCGTGCCGGCCGCGCTGCCGCCGGTGGGCGGCGGCGCCGCCGC
>CAIWPS010000538.1 GCA_903914615.1 uncultured beta proteobacterium
GGCGGGCCTTGCGGGCGGCGGGGCGGGCGGCGGGCGTGTTCATCGACGGGGCGGCAGCGGGCGGCCGCGCACAGGCCCGGTGGGCCGATGGAGACAGATGATGCCATACACCGATGTATGGTCATGCGGGCAAACCCGGATGACTGGCCCAGGTCGGGGCCTTAGCATCTCGCTCCAAACACATACACATGTGTATGGCCCTCAGGGCGACCGAGACGGAGACCCGCATGTCCCAGCGCAGTGCCCCTGGATTCTTCGACGACCCGCGCATGCTGGCGCCGCGACGCGTCCAGAAGACCGAGCTCGGCGGCGGCGCCTTCGTGCTGCGCTCGCCCGAGCCGCTGGCACCCTATGCCCGCTGCATCGGGCAATGGCTGGAGCAATGGGCCGCGGCGACGCCCGATGCACCGGCCTTCGCCGAACCCGCCGCCGGCGGCGGCTGGCGCCGGCTGAGCTGGGGTGAACTGCGCCAGCAGGTCGGCGCCGTGGCGCAGGGCCTGCTGGACCTGGCGCTGCCCGCGGGCAAGCCGGTGGTGGTGCTGTCGGACAACGCGCTCGACCACCTCGTGCTGCTGCTCGCCGGCATGCACATCGGCCGCGCCGTGTGCACCGTGTCCAGCGGCTACTGCCGGCTGGCGCAGGACGACTACGGCCGCATCCACGGCATCCTGCAGACGCTGGACCCGGCGCTGGTCTACGCCTCGGGCGCCGACATCTACGGCCCGGCCCTCGTGGACGCAGGCGTGAACCCGGTCGTGGTCTTCAGCGAGGGCGCCGAACGCCACCCCGGCGCCCTGCCCTTCGCGCAGCTGCTGGCGGCGCGCGAGACGCCGGCGGTGATGCAGGCCTACGCCGCCGTCACCCCCGACACCCACGCCAAGTACCTGCTCACCAGCGGCTCCACCGGCCACCCCAAGGTCGTCGTCAACACCCACCGCATGCTCTGCGCCAACCAGCAGATGCTGGCGCAGACGCTGCGCTTCCTCGACGCCGAGAAGCCGGTGCTGCTGGACTGGCTGCCCTGGAGCCACACCTTCGGCGGCAACCACAACGTGAACATCGTGATGCGCACCGGCGGCACGATGTACATCGACGATGGCCGCCCGCTGCCCGGCGCCATCGAGCGCACGCTGGCGCACCTGCTCGAGGTCCAGCCCACCGTCTACTTCAACGTGCCGCGCGGCTACGAGATGATGCTGCCGGCGCTGGAACGCGACGACGCGCTGGCGCGGCGCTTCTTCGAGAAGTTGCGCATGGTCTTCTACGCCGGTGCCGGCATGCCGCCCTCGACCTGGCAGCGCCTGGAAGCGGTGGCCGCGCGGGTGCGCGCTGAACCGCTGTGGCTGACGACCTCCTGGGGCAGCACCGAGACCGCGCCGGCCGTCACCTTCGCCAGCTGGAAGCTCGACCGCCCCGGTGTCATCGGCCTGCCGATGCCCGGCGTCAGCCTGAAGTTCGTGCCGACACCTGGCCCGGGCGGCAAGCTGGAGATGCGCGTCAAGGGCGACCACATCTTCCCCGGCTACCGCGGCAACGTGGAAGCCACGCGCGCCGCCTTCGACGACGAAGGCTACTACTGCATCGGCGACGCCGGCCACCTGCTGGACGCGCACGACCCGCTGCAGGGCGTGGTGTTCAACGGCCGCGTCGCCGAGGACTTCAAGCTCACCAGCGGCACCTGGGTCAGCGTCGGCACGCTGCGCGTGAAGGTGGTGTCGGCGCTGGCACCTTACGCCCAGGACGCCGTCATCACCGGCCACGACCGCAGCGAGATCGGCGCGCTGATCTTCCTCACCGAAGCCGGCCGCGCGCTGCCGCCGGGCGAAATCGCCGGCTACGTGCGCGCCGGCCTGCGCGCGCTGAAGGAAGAGGGCGCAGGTTCTTCGCAGACACCCGCGCGCGCCCTGCTGCTGCCCGACGGCCCGAGCGCGGCGGCCGGCGAGATCACCGACAAGGGCTATGTCAACCAGCGCCTGGTGCTGGCCCGCCGTGACGCTGAGGTACAAGCGCTGTACGCCGTGCCGCCCGACCCGCGCGTCATCCGACCCTGAGGACACCCATGACCCCCGCCTTCGAACCCCTGGCCGCCAGCGGCCCGCTCGGTGCGCTGTCGCTGCTGCGGCTGGAACGCGCCGGCGCCGTGCTGCATGTGCGCCTGAACCGGCCAGCCAAGCGCAACTCGGTCAGCGACGAACTGCTGGCGCAGTTGCACACCGTGTGGGTGAACATGCCCGCCGACATCCGCGTCGCCGTGCTCAGCGGCGAGGGCGACCACTTCTGCGCCGGCCTGGACCTCAGCGAGGTGAGCGAACGCAACATCACCGAAGGCATGGCGCATTCGCGCGCCTGGCATGCCTGCTTCGACGCCATCCAGTACGGCCCCGTGCCCGTGATTGCCGTGCTGCACGGCGCCGTCGTCGGCGGCGGCCTCGAACTGGCTGCGTCGGCGCACCTGCGCGTGGCCGAGGCCAGCGCCTTCTACGGCCTGCCCGAGGGCACGCGCGGCATCTTCGTCGGCGGCGGCGGCTCGGTGCGCATCAGCCGCCTCATCGGCGTCGCGCGCATGACCGACATGATGCTGACGGGCCGCGTCTTCGACGCCGACGAAGGGCAGGCCTGCGGCATCAGCAACTACCGCGTCGCCGACGGCGCCGGCCTGGCCAAGGCACTCGAACTCGGCACGAAGATCGCGGGCAACGCCCCGCTGTCGAACTACGCCATCACGCAGGCGCTGCCACGCATCGCCGACCTCTCGCACAGCGACGGCCTGTTCATGGAGTCGCTGATCTCCTCGATCGCCCAGGGCGACGAGGCGGCCAAGGAACGCGTGCGCGCCTTCCTGGACAAGCGCGCCGCCAAGGTGGCCAAGTCATGAGCCGGGTTCACGTCCACAAGGTCGACGTCCACTTCGGCGACTGCGACCCCGCCGGCATCGTCTTCTTCCCCAACTTCAGCCGCTGGATGGACGAATCGTCGCTGGCCTTCTTCATGGCCTGCGGCCTGCCGCCCTGGCGCGTGCTGGAGAAGACGCGCGGCATCGTCGGCACGCCGCTGCTGGAGATCCACACCAAGTTCATCAAGCCGGCCACCTACGGCGAGACCATCGAGGTCCACACCACCATCGAGGACTGGGCGGCCAAGACCTTCCGCCACCGCCACGTCGTCAAGCGCGGCGACACCGTGCTGTGCGAAGGCACCGAGGTGCGCGCCTTCATCATGCGCGACCCCGCCGACCGCGACCGCATCCGCGCCATACCGATCCCCGAAGACATCAAGGCGCTGTGTTCCTAGAAGCCACCCCCCGGAGACAAACCATGAAGACCCTCGTCAAGACCGCCCTGGCCGCCGCCGCGGCGCTGTGCACCGCCACCGCGGCGCTGGCCGACATCACCATCGGCGCCAGCCTGTCGCTCACCGGCCCGGGCTCGGGCCTGGGCATCCCGATGAGCAACGGCCTGAAGATGTGGCCGGCCACCATCGGCGGCGAGAAGGTGCATCTCATCATCCTCGACGACGCCACCGACCCCACCCAGGGCGTGCAGAACGCGCGCCGGCTGGTCAGCGACGACAAGGTCGACGTCATCGTCGGCTCGGGCGTGACGCCGGTGGCCATCGCGATGTCGGAAGTCGCCGCCGAGACGAAGACGGTGCAGCTGGCGCTGTCGCCCATCGGCCTGCCGCCGGGCAAGGACAGCTGGAGCTTCCGCCTGCCGCAGAGCAACGGCGTGATGGCCATCGCGATGGTCAACCACATGGCCAAGCACGGCGTGAAGACGGTCGGCTTCCTCGGCTACACCGACGCCTACGGCGAGCAGTGGCTGCAGGCCCTGCTGCCGCTGCTGGACAAGGCCGGCATCAAGCTCGTCGCCACCGAGCGCTTCGCGCGCACCGACACCAGCGTCACCGCGCAGGCGCTCAAGCTCACGGCCGCCAACCCCGACGCGATGATCGTCGTCGCCTCGGGCAGCGGCGCGGCGATGCCGCAGCTGGGCCTGGTCGAGCGCGGCTACAAGGGCAGGTACTACCAGACCCACGCCGCGGCGAGCAAGGACCTGATGCGCGTCGGCGGCAAGGCCGTGGAGGGCACCTTCGTCACCAGCGGCCCGGTCGTCGTGGCCGAACAGCTGCCCGACAGCCACCCCAGCAAGGCGCTGGGCGTGAAGTTCAACGCCGAGTACGAGAAGATCAACGGCCCCGGCACGCGCAACCAGTTCGCCGCCCATGGCTACGACACCTACCTGCTGCTGGACAAGGTGGTGCCGGTGGCGCTGAAGAAGGGCAAGCCCGGCACGCCCGAGTTCCGCGCCGCCATCAAGGAAGCGCTGGAAAGCATGCCCGGCCTGGCCATCACCCACGGCGTCATCGACTACACGCCCACCGACCACTGGGGCTTCCGGCCCGACACCGGCGTGGTGATGAAGGTCGTCAACGGCGAGTGGAAACTCGAGCCTTGAGCCTGGCCTGATCGAGCCCTGACGCGAGCACCCCGTGGACCTCACCATCGCCGGCATCCTCGGCCTGGACGGCGTCACCAACGGCGCCATCTATGCCCTCGTGGCGCTGGCGCTGGTGCTGGTGTTCGCGGTCAACCGCATCGTCTTCATTCCGCAGGGCGAGTTCGTCGCCTTCGGGGCGCTGACGATGGCGCTGTTCCAGACCGGCAAGGTGCCGGGCACGGTGTGGCTGCTGCTGCTGATGACGGTCATCGCCGCGGCGATGGACGGCGTGCAGGCCTGGCGCGAACGCTGGCCGGCGCGGCGCGTGGGCCGGCAGGCGGCGCGCACGCTGGCGCTGCCCCTCGTCGCCTCGGGTCTGGCGATCTGGCTCGCGCCGCTGCAGCCGCCGCTGTGGCTGCAGGCCCTGCTCACGCTCGCGCTGGTGACGCCGATGGGGCCGCTGGTCTACCGCCTGGCCTACCGTTCGCTGGCCGATGCCAGTGTGCTGCTGCTGCTCATCGTCTCGGTGGGCGTGCATTTCGCGCTCACGGGTCTCGGCCTGCTCTTCTTCGGTGCCGAGGGCTTCCGCAACACCAGCTTCTGGGACGAGCGCTTCAGCCTCGGTGCGCTGAGCATCACCGGGCAGACGCTGATCATCTTCGGCGCCTCGCTGGTGCTCATCGCCACGCTCTTCCTCTTCTTCGACCGCACCCTGCCGGGCAAAGCGCTGCGCGCGACTTCGGTCAACCGCACCGGGGCCAGGCTGATGGGCATCTCGACCGACGGCGCCGGGGCCTTGAGCTTCACCATGGCCGCCTTCATCGGCGCGCTCTCGGGCCTGCTGATCGGGCCGACGACGACCGTCTACTACGACAGCGGCTTCCTCATCGGCCTGAAGGGTTTCGTCGCCGCGGTGTTCGCGGGCCTGACCAGCTTCCCGCTGGCGCTGGCCGGCGCCCTGGGCGTGGGGTTGATCGAGTCCTTCGGCTCGTTCTGGGCCAGCGCCTTCAAGGAAGTCATCGTCTTCACCGCCATCCTGCCCGTGCTGCTGTGGCGCAGCTTCATCGACCGCGACAGCGAGGACCACTAGCGTGCAGCCCCGTACCCTGGGCCTGGCCGCGTTCGTGCTGGCCATCGCCGCGATCCCGCTGCTGCCGGTGCCCAACTTCTGGATCACGCAGCTGAACTACATCGGGCTGTACGCGCTCGTGGCGCTCGGCCTCGTGCTGCTCACCGGCGTCGGCGGGCTCACGTCATTCGGCCAGGCCGCCTTCGCCGGCATCGGCGCCTACAGCAGCGCCTGGCTGTGCACGGCGCAGGGCCTGTCGCCCTGGCTCGGCTTGCTGGCCGGGCTGCTGCTGACCGGCGCCGTCGCGCTGGTGCTGGGCTGGGTGACGCTGCGCATGTCGGGCCACTACCTGCCGCTGGCCACCATCGCCTGGAGCCTTGCGCTCTTCTTCACCATGGGCAACCTCGACGCCCTGGGCAAGTACGACGGCCTGCTGGGCGTGCCGCCCATCACCCTGTTCGGCTTCAGCTTCCAGGCCGAGCGGCGCATCTACGCGCTGATCTGGGCCGCGGCGCTGGGCGGCGCCATCGCCGTGCTGCACCTGCTGGACTCGCGGCCCGGCCGCGTCATGCGCGCGCTGAACCTGGCGCGCGGCGGCGGCACCACCATGCCCGAGGCCATGGGCGCATCGACCTTTCGCCACAAGGTGCTGATGTTCGTCATCGCGGCGCTGCTGGCGAGCGTCTCGGGCTGGCTGTTCGCCCACATGCAGCGCAGCGTCAACCCCAGCCCCTTCGGCATCAAGTTCGGCATCGAGTACCTCTTCATGGCGGTGCTGGGCGGCGTCGGCAGCGTCTGGGGCGCCTTCACCGGCGCGGCGCTGGTCAAGCTCACCGAAGACCAGCTGCAGGTGCTGCTGCCAAAGCTGATCGGCACCGCCGGCAGCTACGAGATCATCGTCTTCGGCATCGTGCTGGTGATGGTGCTGAAGTTCGCGCCCGACGGCGTCTGGCCGCTGCTGGAACGCTGGCTGCCGCGGCGCCGCGCCCGGCGCGCCCTCGGCGAAGCGCAGCCGCTGCCGGCGCGCGACAAGCCGCAGCGCGGCGAGCCGCTGCTGGAAGCGAAGGCCGTGCGCAAGGCCTTCGGCGGCCTGGTGGCGGTCAACGACATCAGCTTCACCGTGCGCGCCGGCGACATCGTCGGCCTCATCGGCCCCAACGGCGCCGGCAAGAGCACCACCTTCAACCTCGTCTCGGGCGTGCTGCCGCTGACCAGCGGCGAGGTCTGGCTGCGCGGGCAGCGCGTCGACGGCCTGCCTTCGCGCGAGGTGGCGCGCCGCGGCATGAGCCGCACCTTCCAGCACGTCAAGCTGGTGCCCGACATGACGGTGCTGGAGAACGTCGCGCTGGGCACCTACCTGCGCACGCGCACCGGCGCCTTGGCGGCCATGCTGCGCCTGAACGGGGCCGAGGAAAGGCGCGCCATGCACGAAGCGGCGCAGCAGCTCGCGCGCGTCGGCCTGGCCGAGTTCGGCGACGAGCTTGCCGGCAACCTGGCGCTCGGCCCGCAACGCCTGGTCGAGATCGCGCGCGCGCTGGCCAGCGACCCCGCGCTGCTGCTGCTGGACGAACCCGCCGCCGGACTTCGCCACAAGGAGAAGCAGGCCCTGGCCGCCGTGCTGCGCCAGCTCAAGGCCGAGGGCCTGAGCCTGCTGCTGGTCGAGCACGACATGGACTTCGTGATGAACCTGACCGACCGCATCGTGGTGATGGAGTTCGGCACGCGCCTGATCGAAGGCACGCCGGCCGAGGTGCAGGCCAGCCCGGCCGTGCGCGCGGCCTACCTGGGCACGGAACACTGATGAGCACGCCTCTGCTCGAAGTCACCGACCTGCACGCCGGCTACGGCAAGGCCGAGGTGCTGCGCGGCCTGAACATCGCCGCGCCGGTGGGCAGCGTCATCACCGTCATCGGCCCCAATGGCGCCGGCAAGTCGACCTTGCTGGGCGCACTGATGGGCCTCTTGCGCTCGACCTTCCCGAAAGGCGGCGGCCTGCGCTTCGACGGCCAGGACATCGGCCGCCTGACGCTGGAAGAGCGCGTGATGGCCGGCCTGGCACTGGTGCCCGAACGGCGCGAGCTCTTCGGCACGATGAGCGTCGAGGACAACCTGGTGCTGGGCGGCTGGCGACCGCGCCAGCTGCGCGTGCCGAAGTGGCGCGACGGCCTGGAGCGCGCCTACGCGCTGTTCCCGCGCCTGCAGGAGCGGCGCGCGCAGCAGGCCGGCACGCTGTCGGGCGGCGAGCGGCAGATGCTGGCCATCGCGCGCGCGCTGATGGGCCAGCCCAAGCTCTTGATGCTCGACGAGCCCAGCCTGGGCCTGGCACCGCTGATCGTGCGCGACATCTTCAACATCATCACGCAGCTGCGCGCCAGCGGCGTGACCATCCTGCTCGTCGAGCAGAACGCGCGCGCGGCGCTGGAAGTGGCCGACCACGGCTACGTGCTGGAGACCGGCGATCTGGTGCTGCAGGGCCCGGCCGGCGATCTGGCCGAGGACCCGCGCGTCATCGAGACCTACCTCGGCGCAAAGAAGGAGAGACCCGGATGAACATCGAAGGACATGCCGCGCTGGTGACCGGCGGCGGCTCGGGCCTGGGCGAAGCGGTGGCGCGCGAACTCGCGCGCCTGGGCGCGAAGGTGGCGGTGATCGACGTCAACGCGGCGAACGCGCAACGCGTCGCCGGCGAGATCGGCGGACTGGCGCTGACGGCCGACATCTGCGACACCGCCAGCCTGACCGCCGCGCTCGATGCCGCCGAGGCCGCGCACGGCACGGCGCGCATGGTCATGAACATCGCCGGCATCGGCACCGCCAAGCGCGTCGTCGGCAAGGATGGCCAGCCGGCGCCGCTCGAGGACTTCGAGCGCGTCATCCGCGTCAACCTCGTCGGCACCTACAACGTCGTTCGGCTGACCGCGGCGCGGCTCGTCAAGCTGGTGCCGCTGCCTGGCGGCGAGCGCGGCGTGATGCTGATGACCGCCTCAGTGGCGGCCTACGACGGCCAGGTCGGCCAGGAGGCCTACAGCGCCAGCAAGGGCGGCATCGTCGGCATGACGCTGCCGCTGGCGCGCGACCTGGCGCAGCATGGCGTGCGCGTGTGCACCGTCGCGCCGGGCCTGTTCGCCACGCCGCTGATGCGCCAGCTTCCCGAGCCGGTGCA
>CAIWPS010000539.1 GCA_903914615.1 uncultured beta proteobacterium
GGCGATGATGCGCAAGTTCGGCGACGAGTACGACGTCAAGGTGCTGCACGCCTGGGGCATGACCGAGATGAGCCCGGTGGGCACCGTGGGCACCTTCAAGCCCCAGCACCTGGGCCTGGATGCCGAGCAGCGCTACGCCGTGATGGCCAAGCAGGGCCGCGCCGTCTATGGCGTGGACATGAAGATCGTCGACGCCAACGGCGCCGAACTGCCCTGGGGCGGCGAGACCTCGGGCGACCTGCTGGTGCGCGGGCCCTGGATCGTCAGCCAATACTTCAAGGGCGAGGGCGGCGACCCGCTGGTGAACGGCTGGTTCCCGACCGGCGACGTGGCGCGCATCGACGCCGACGGCTACATGCAGATCACCGACCGCAGCAAGGACGTCATCAAGAGCGGCGGCGAGTGGATAGGCAGTATCGACCTCGAGAACATCGCCATGGCCCACCCCGCGGTGGCGATGGCCGCCTGCATCGCCGCGCCGCACCCGAAGTGGGACGAGCGGCCGCTGCTGGTGGTGATGAAGAAGCCCGGCGCCACGCTCACGCGCGACGAACTGCTGGCCTTCTACGAGGGCAAGATCGCCAAGTGGTGGACGCCAGACGATGTCGTCTTCGTCGACGCCATCCCGCTCGGCGCCACCGGGAAGATGCAGAAGAACAAGCTGCGCGACCTGCTCAAGGACTACAAGCTGCCGACGGCCTGACGGCGGGTGCAGCGCGGATGAAAAACGGGGCCCCGCGGGGCCCCGTTGCCATGCCGGACAGCGGAACTCAGGCGGCCTGGCCGCGGCGCCGGCGCAGCGCCGCGCCCGTGGCGCCCAGGCCCAGCAGCCACATCGCCCAGGTGGCGGGCTCGGGCACCGACGGCGCCAGGTCCTGCGTCGTCGCCTTGATGAGCCCGGTGTAGGCGCTGGTGCCGCCCAGCGAGGTGCCCTGGATCTCCAGCTCATAGACGCCGCTGGTGACGAGGCCGGCCGCCGTCTCGTTGAACGACGTGCCCGTGAAGGTGCCGCCCAGCGCATTGGCCACCGTCGGCGGGGCGCCGAAGTAGTAGAGGACGGCACTGGTGAAGGTGATGCCGGCGGCGGCACCCGTGCCCGCGGTGCCGGTGAAGATGTCGGTGGCGACCGCCGGCGGGCTGGTGAAGATGTAGTCGTCGATGAAGCTGCCGGCGGTGGCGACGGTGCTGGAGAAGCTGCCCTGCTGGGTCGTCGAGCCGACACCCGAGACGTAGCTCAGGGTGACGAGCACGGTCTGGTTGGCCAGTGCAGGGGTGGCGAAGGCGCCGAGCATCGCGGCTGCGGCGGCAAAGGCGGTGAGTTTGGATTTCAATTCGTGTACCTCGATGTGGGGTTGGGCGTCGCGGGGTCGCCGTGGCGGCAGGGCCGCCGCCACGGCGGTGGCCTCAGCGGCCGAGGAAGTTGGACAAGTTGTCGACGTTCAGCGCACCCAAGCCCGTGGCCGGGTTGTAGGTTGCGCCCGAGGTGTAGAACAGGTTGTCACCGAAGCCGATGGCCTTGAACGGCGAGGTGCTGCCGTAGCCGGCGCTCTTGAAGGCGCTGTACAGCTGCGGGTGCGGGTAGCCGACGCGCGTCTTCGTGCCGTGCAGGTTCGACGCCTGCTGGGTCAGCAGGGCGAAGATACCGTTAAGCTGCGGCGCCACGAAGCTGGTGCCGCCGTAGCCGGTGTACCAGGTGCTGTTGTAGTACAGCGAGTAGCCGGTCTCGGGGTCGGCGTTGAGCGACACGTCGGGCGAATTGCGGCCCGCGTAGCCGGCAGGCAACGTGAAGTAGTAGGTGCCCGCCGTGCAGGTCGCGTAGGCCGTGCCGGTGTAGGTCTTGAAGCACAGCAGCGACTGCCCCGGCGCCGAGGTCTGCACACCCGCCAGACCCTGCTGGTAGCTGGGCACGGGGTACATCACGCTGACGCCGCCGCCGCCGCCGACCGGGAAGTCGCTCTTGTAGTAGGTCGACTGGCCGGTGGCGCTGTAGCTCACGAGGTAGTCGAGGATGTAGTCCCAGGCCCAGGGCCGCTCGTAGGGGATGACGATGTTGCCGTGCGACAGCGTCAGTGTCGTCGGCAGCGTGGTGCCGCCGGCGGACACGATGTAGGGGCTGCTGGACGGGTAGTCCAGGCTCACCACCGTCGAATAGGTCGGGTAGGGATAGGCGCCGGAATAGTTCAGGTCGAAGGCCGCCTCGTCGCCCGATGAGGCGCTGATCGGCACGCCCTGCGCCGCCGACTGCATGAACAGCACGTCGTAGGGCGCGAGGTCGCTGGTGCCGTAGTACAGCTCGGACTCGCCCCAGCTGATCGACAGCGTGTCGGCGACGTTGTCGTTGATGGCCTGGGCGTACAGCGCGATGGCACCGGCGTCGGTGTTGGGCGCCACGTAGACGCGGATCGACGCCTTCGGTGCCAGGCCGCCGGACTGCTCGACGTCCAGCGACGTCTCGTTGCCGCCGCTGCTGCTGATAACGCCGCCGGCACCGTCATCGACGTTGATGACGGTGACGCGGCTGGTGTCGCTGTTGATGCCGTAGGCGGCCCAGTAGGCGCCGGCGTCGGCGACGTTGAAGCTGGCGAAGGTCATGATGCCCAGCGTCACGCCGGTGCCATCCAGGCCGCGGTTGTACAGCGGCGTGATGTTGTACTTCGAGGCCACGTCGGCGACGTTGTAGGACCCGGGCAGCCCCGGCGTCGGCACGGCGGCCGCGCGCTGGACGCCAGGCCGGCTGGGGGTGAGGCGGTACTTGGCCGGCGGCGCGATCTCGCTGTCGGCCTGGCGCAGATGGGCGCGTGCGTGCTGGCGCGTGCTCAGACCGACGACGCTGGTCACGACGTCGCTGATGGACGCCGGGATCGTCACCCCACCGACCGGCTTCTGATAGCTGGCGCCGTTCTCGACGAAGCTGTGGATGGAGGTGCCGAAGGCATTCGCCAACTGGGCGTTGGTGCCCTTGACGCTGATGAGCAGCTTGTTGTCCCAGATCTTGGTCACCGACAGGCCCATCGCCTGCAGCTGCGACACGACGCGCCTGACGACGCCGGCGGGCTGGCCGAAGCGCGCGGCGAACTGCGCCGGGGTCAGGAACTGGTGATAGTTGGGGCTGGCGGGGTCCACCGTCGAGGCGATGAAGTCCTGCAAGGCAGCCAGGTTCGCGGGGGCCAGCGACACGGTGGCCGCAACGACGGCGCTCTGGTCGGCCAGGCCCTGGTCCACCGCCGCCGAAGGTGCGGCCGCCATCACGGGGGCCGGCAGGGCTGCCGCAGCGGTCGAGCACAGCGCCGGGTACAGCAGCAGGCACGACGCCAGGGTCGAAACGTATTGGGCTTTCAGTTTCACGCAGTCACTCCAGAGGAAAGGATGGGAAGTGACGCAGGCTATCGAAGGCGTGAAACCCTCACAAGTCATCGCCCGGCTGCAGCAAAGTTACTTTACTGAATGGCCCTCCAAACCCCCCGAACCAATGGTTCGATTGCCCGATTTCTGAGCACCGAAGACCGCCTTCGGCGCGGTTTCGCGGACCCTGCGCCGGCCGTACCTTGGTGGCGGCGTGCCCCTTGCTCGCCAGCACCGTCACCTCCGCCGAGTGGCAGCCCGCCTCCAGGCCCCGGCCTATGCCCGTGGCGCAGGCGTGCCGGGTGGCGGGCGGCCGCGCCCTGCTGGCGATCCGCACCTGCCTCCACGTGCTACTGCCGAGCCGCGTGCCCGGCCGCATTGACGAGGTGCACCGCGAGGCCATGGGCTTCCAGTCGTGCGGCTTCGGCTACCGCCGCCTGTTCGGCACCGGCGGGACCGTGGAACTGCCCGTCGCCGAGGCCTTCAGCTTCAGCCTCGCCTTTCCTTTCAGCACGCCTTGCGCATCTCGATGCCGCTGGGCCAGGCGGGTGCACGCCGAGCACTCGGCAGTGGCATGTTCACCATGCCGCCGCCAGGCCTGCGCCGCCTCGTGCCAGGTCACGGCACTTGGGCGCAGAATGCCGGCTCAGGCGCCGCAGGGCAGGGCCGATCGCCGCGTGCGGCGACGCGCCCATCCGGCACCGCCCAGCGCCAGCACCACCAGAGCCAGGCTGGCCGGCTCGGGCACGGTGACCTGGCTCATGACAACCCCGCTGTTGTCGAAGTTGTTGACGTCGGCATAGTGGAACTCCAGCGCGCCGTCGCCCCAGGCGGTGAACGTGTGGGTGCCTGCGCCGATGTAGGCATAGACGCCGTCGATGTCCGCCACCAGCGTGCCCACCTGCACGCCCGACAGGCCCGGCAGGTCGAAGGTCCACGGCGACGAACCATCGGCATTGCCGTGGTACATCCAGTAGTTGGGGTCGGACGCGAAGGCGCCGTCCCAGATCTGGCTGGCGTCGGTGCTGACGGTGAACTGCTCGCCCGTGCTCATCAGCAGGGGCCCTTGCAGCGGGCTCGCGCCGCTGATGCCGTCGCCATAGGTGGCGTTGGCCGCGGCATCGGTGTAGTAGGTGTAGACGCCGGCGTGGCTGGTCAGGGCGCAGCCCGTCAGGATCAGTGCGGCCGCAAGGGGTTTGAAGTTCAAGGGATTCTCGATGTGGAGTTGAAGGGTTCGGGCCACCGGATGCAGGGCTCCGGCTGTTCTTGTTGTCCCTCGATCTGCTCGCGCAGTAAGGAGGGGCACTCCACGCATGCAGCCACTGTAGCCACCGCCCACGATGCGGACAGCCCCCGCTTTCAAGGGCCGGCGCGCGGCATGCCAAGGAAGCACGCCGAGGAATTCACGACGGCCGTGACCTTGAGGATTCCCGCGCGCCTGCTGCGGCTGGCCGCTGGCAGCCAGGCGTGTCAGGCCGGCTCGGAGATCTCAATCAGGTTGAGGTCCGGATCGCGCACGTAGACCGAACGGATCGGGCCCGTCGCGCCCGTGCGAAGCACGGGGCCCAGGGCGATGGGCCAGTGGGCGACCTGCAGCCGTTCGACGACCTGTGCCAGGGGCACGGTGGCAATGAAGCACAGATCCAGCGCGCCGGGCACCGGCAGGTGGGCCTTGGGCTCGAACTCGCGGCCCTTCACGTGTAGGTTGATCTTCTGCTGGCCAAATTTGAACGCGCGCCGCTCGACCGGCGGCGTGCCGCCGACGAAGGTCTCCAGCCGCATGCCCAGCACGCGAGTGTAGAAGTCGACGCACGCGGCCTCGTCGGCCGTCGTCAGCACCAGATGGTCGAGGTGGTCGATCACAAGGGCTGCTCCGGTGGCTTGAGGGCGCCGATGACCGCGTCGTTGTCCTGCCCCAGTGCCGGCGCGTTGCGGCGGTGGCGGCCGGGTGTGCGCGAAAGCTTCGGCACGATGCCGGGCACGGCCAGCGCGCTGCCATCGGCCAGCCGCACGGTGTCGAGCATGCCGCGCGCGGCGTAGTGCGGGTCGGCCGCGATGTCGGCCACGGTGTAGATGCGGCCGGCGGGCACGGCGGCGGCGTCCAGCACCGCCAGCACCTCGGCCACCGTGCGCGGCGCGGTCCAGTCGCCGATGGCGGCGTCGATCTCGCCCACGCGCGCAACGCGGCCGGTGTTGTCCGTCAGCTGCGGGTCGCGCGACAGGTCGTCGCGGCCGATGGCGGCCATCAGGCGCTTGAAGATGCTGTCGCCGTTGCCGGCGATGAGCGCGTAGCCGTCTCGGCAGCGGTAGGCATTGCTGGGCGCGATGCCGGGCAGCGCGCTGCCGGCCGGCTCGCGCACGGCGCCGAAGGCGCTGTATTCGGGCAGCAGGCTCTCCATGCAGTTGAAGACGGCTTCGTACAGCGCCACGTCCACCACCTGGCCGCGGCCGCTGCGCTGGCGCTCGTGCAGCGCCGTGAGCACGCCGATGACGCCGTGCAGCCCGGCCAGCGTGTCGCCGATGCTCACGCCCACGCGCACCGGCGTGCGGCCGGGCTCGGCCGTGAGGTGGCGCAGCCCGCCCATCGCTTCGGCGACGACGCCGAAGCCGGGCTTGTCGCGGTAGGGCCCAGTCTGGCCGTAGCCGCTGATGCGCAGCACGATCAGGCGCGGGTTGCGCGCCATCAGCGCCTCGGGCGCCAGGCCGTAGCCTTCGAGCGCGCCGGGGCGGAAGTTCTCCACCAGCACGTCGCTCTCGTCGGCCAGCCGGCGCACCAGGTCCTGCGCCGCCGCGTCCTTCAGGTCCAGCGCCACGCTGCGCTTGTTGCGCGACATCACCTGCCACCAC
>CAIWPS010000540.1 GCA_903914615.1 uncultured beta proteobacterium
CCAGGCTGATGACGAGTGCCCTCGCCGCCCTTGCCCCGCGCGCGCAGGCGCATCCAGCTCTTGCGCACGAGGTGCGGTGCGATCTGGTACCAGGGCATCCGCAATCCGTGCGACCGCACGTACAGAAGCCAGCGCGCCAGACCGGTGAATGGACTGTCGCATTCCGGGTGGTCAGGCCGCAGCGCGAGGGTCAGCAGCGCATCCATGATTCGGTCGCGTCGTGCGGACGGCACCGTGTCCGCGAACAGCGGCAAGGCGTCCGCCGGGGTCTCGGCCCACAAAAGTCGGCGAAGCTGGCGCAGCACGTCGTGCAATGACTGCTCCAGCCGCAACTCGCGCGCCCGACGGCCCAGTTCGGGCCAGAAGGCGGAATCGCCCCCGAAGTGCTGAAGCAGGTCCGAAATGTCGAGCAGATCGCGCAGCCCGCCTGAAAATTCACCGTCCTGCATCAGGTGAGCCACGCTGTGCAGCACCATGTCGGGGGGCGCTAGCACGCACAGGCGCGGCTGTTCGGCCAGCGGACGCGCATGGGCCAGCAATGCTGCCGCATCGACGGCGAAGCGCGAGGTCGGCGGCGTGATCGTGTGATGCACATCCAGCACCGTGCCGCGCTCCACGTGCTGCAGGGGCGGCAGCTCGTGGCTCCAGTCGCGGTAGTAGCGCTCGTCGTAGGGGTCCAGCTTGCCAGCGATCCAGCCAGCCGCGAAGAGGTCCATCTCCACGGCCCGCAACTGGTCCTTCGAGACCAGGATGTCGATGTCGCTGAAGAGCCGCCCGGTAGCGGGCGGCAGGCCGGCCACCACATAGGCGGCGCCCTTGAGCAGCACGATGGGAGTGGGCAGATGGCCGATGGCGCGGCGGATGCAGTCCGCTTCCCAGCGCGCCTCGTCACACTGTCGGCGAACCTGTCGCAGCGCGTTGTCCAGATGGACCCGCGGCGCGGCAGGCACGCCGTCCAGCCAGCCACGGTCGGCCAGGAAGCGCGCGACGCGGCCGAGCAGGCGCGCCCGACGCGCCTGGCTCAGCAGGCTTTCCCATTCCGGCGCCGACAGGACCGGCGGCGCCGTCAGACGCCACAAGGGCGAGAGCAGGTCGCGCCTCATGGGCGGCGTGCGCGCACAAGGTCGTCGAACACCCCCACCGCATCGTCCAGGCTGCCGTAGCTGAAGTCATAACAGTCGCTGTCCGAAACCGCGTCGGCCAAGGCATGGAATGCCTCGCGGCCGCCCACACCGAGGTTGAAAGCATTGCGCGTGAGCTGCAGCAAGGTGCCGGGCTTGTCGCGCGGTGCGAGCACTGGCGGCGAATCGGCGACCCAGCGCGGGAACAGGATCCAAGCGGGCCGGGCAGTCTCCTGGACGCGCACCAGATGCTCGATGGGCACCTTCAGATGCGCCACCGTGCCCTTGGCGGTGTCGTACGACGCGGCACTGAAGACCGATCCGGGCGCATAGTGGCGAACGATGTCGATGGACCGGTTCTTCAGGCTGACGGGGCGCGCCAGTGCATGCAGCGAGCCGTCGGCCAGCGACATCAACGCGAACTCGTCCGAGAGCAGCCGCCAACCGCGATGGATCAGCCCGGCGCACAAGGTGCTCTTGCCTGAGCCCGGCGGGGCGGGCAGGATGGCAGCCAAGCCGTCGCGCTCGACCGTCGCCGCATGCAGGATCAGGTATTGATGTGCCTGTGACGAAACACACCAGTTCAGCGCCCACTCCAGCAAAGGCAGCGCGTGGCCGATCGGCATCGGCTCGAACAATGGCTTGTGGTCGAAGAGCATGCGAACCTGCGGCTTCACCCAGCGCCGCAGGCCGGACGGCCGCCGGAGCTCGATGGCGAAGTCGCAGAATTCTTCGTCGGCGACGGTGGGGTAGTCGGCGTAGAGCAGGCCGATGCCGCGGTGCACGGCCGCGATATCGGTGCGGATGCGAAGCCCGAACGGGCCGGTGCGAATGCCGAGCCCCTTGCCCACCAGCCGCCGGCCCAGCTCGGCGGATGTGAGCTGGCCAACCATCATC
>CAIWPS010000541.1 GCA_903914615.1 uncultured beta proteobacterium
CACCTCGGCCGGCGCCGGCAGAGTGGCCGATGCCGCGCCCGCGGCCATGGCCTGCAGCAGGCGGCGGCGTTGAAGGTAGACGCCGCGGGGCGTGATTTCCGAGGCCACCGGGTGGACATGGCCGCGATCCTTGAGCAGGTGCATCTCGATTCCTTTGCGCTTGGCAGATGGGTCGCGCGGCAGGCCGGGGTCTTACAGCCTGGACGCCGTGTTCATGCCGACCATGCCACAAAGCACAAGGGCCGGTGCGAACCGGCCCTTGTTCAATGCGGAAAGCCGCCGCGCGGGCTAGCGCAGCCCGGTGACGTAGTCGACCACGGCCTTGATCTCGCGGTCGCTGAGCTTGCCTGCGATGGCCATCATCTGCACGCTGTTGGCGCGCGCGCCGGAGCGGAAGGCCAGCAGCTGGGCCTCGGCGTAGTCGCCGTTCTGGCCGCCGATGCGCGGGTACTGGGCCGGGATGCCGGCGCCGTCGGGGCTGTGGCAGCCGGCGCAGGCCGGCACCTGCTTGGCGAGGATGCCGCCGCGGTAGATCTGCTCGCCCAGCGCCACGCTGTCCTTGTCCTTGGCAAAGCCGGGCTTGGCCTTCTTCGAGGCGTAGAAGGCGGCGACGTTCTTCATGTCCTCGTCGGTGGCCAGGGACATTGCCATGCCCGACATGATGGGGTTCTTGCGCTTGCCGGCCTTGAACTCGGCCAGCTGCTTGTAGATGTATTCAGGGTGCTGGCCTTGCAGGATGGGGTTGGCGGGGATGCCGCGCGAGCCGTCCTGGGTGTGGCAAGCGCCACAGGGGGCGGCCAGCGCCTGTCCCTTGGCGAGGTCGGGCTTGAAGGCGGCGGGTGCCTCTTCGGCGAGCGCGGGCAGGGCGCTCAGGGCCAGCGCCGTCAGCAGCGACGGCAGGGCAAGGGCGGGGGACGGCTTCATGCGGGGGCCTTCAGCGAAGAACTTCGACGACGTCAAACGCCGAATTCTACAATTCACCATGACATCAGCCTTGCGCGACCCCAAGGCCCCTGCCGGCGACGAGGCCAGGGCCGCCCTGGCCTGGACCCACGGGGCAAGGTTCCTCACCACCGCCAGCCAGCTCGACCAGCTGCCGCAGGGCGAGTTGCCCGAGATCGCCTTCGTCGGCCGCAGCAACGCCGGCAAGTCCACCGCCATCAACCGTCTGGCGCAGCAGAAGCGGCTGGCCTTCGCCTCGCGCACGCCCGGCCGCACGCAGCACATCAACCTCTTCGAGCTCGGCCCCAAGGACGCCGCCGACGCGCTCTTTGCCGACCTGCCCGGCTATGGCTATGCGGCCGTGGAGCGCTCGGCCAAGCTGCGCTGGCAGGCGGTGATGGCCGACTACCTGCAACTGCGCCGGCCGCTGCACGGCGTGGTGCTGATGATCGACTCGCGGCTGGGTTTCACCGAGCTCGACAGCCGCCTGCTGGCGCTGCTGGCGCCGCGGCTGGCCAACGGCGAGGTGCGCCTGCTGGTGCTGCTGACCAAGGCCGACAAGCTCAACCGCAGCGAGGCCCAGGCGGCATTGCGCCAGGCCCAGGAGGTGCTGGCCGAGGTGTCGACGGAAAGCGCGGACATCGGCGTCGTGCTGTTCTCGGCGCTGTCCAGGCAGGGCCTGGGCGACGTGGCCGGGACGCTGCATGGCTGGATCCACGCGGCGGGCCGATGATCCACCACCGCGACGTCGCGCTGCCTCACGGCATCACGCTGGCGTGCCGCGCCAGCCACGGCCCGCAGCGGCCGCCGCGGGTGCTGCTGCTGCACGGCTTTCCCGAGGCCGCCTTCGCCTGGGACGAGGTGATGGCCCTGCTGGCGCCGCAGCTGGCGTGCATCGCGCCCAATCTGCGCGGCTACGCCGGCTCGTCGGCGCCGGCCGAACTTTCGGCCTACCGCGCCAAGCCGCTGGTGGCCGACGTCGCGGCGCTGATCGAAGCCCTGGGCGGGCCCGTCGACGTGCTGGTGGCGCACGACTGGGGCGGTGCGCTGGCGTGGAACCTGGCGGCGCAGCGGCCCGAGCTGATGAAACGGCTGCTGATCATCAACTCGCCGCACCCGGCCACCTTCCTGCGCGAACTGCGCCACAGCCCGGCGCAGCAGGCGGCCAGCGCGTACATGAACTTCCTCTGCCGGCCCGATGCCGAGGCGTTGCTCGCCGAGCGCGATTTCGCGCGCTTGTGGCCCTTCTTCGGCGATGCCGCCTGGCTCACGCCGGCCGTTCGCGAGCAGTACCGCGCGGTCTGGTCGGCCGGCCTGAGCGGCCCGCTGAACTACTACCGCGCGTCGCCGCTGCGGCCGGCGCTGCAGGCCGCCGATGCCCTGAACGCCCTGGTGCTGCCCGACGAAGCGGTGACCGTGCGCGTGCCCACCACCGTGCTGTGGGGCCTGGGCGACCATGCGCTGCTGCCCGGCCTGCTCGAAGGCCTGGAGCGCTGGGTGCCGCGCCTGCACGTGCAGCGCGTGCCCGCGGCCACGCACTGGATGGTGCACGAGCAGCCTGCAGAAGTGGCGACGGCGATCGAGGCGGCGGTGGTAGAGGCCCAGCGGGCCGGCTGAGGCGCGCTCAGGCGGCGACGGTCGCCGCCACCTGCTCCTGCACGCGGGCAGCGGCCGAGCCGACGATGGAGCGCTGGCGCAGCGTCTTCGCCAGCTGCGCGTCCTGCATCATCAGCAGCGCGCCGCGGCGCACCGCCCAGGTGGCGTCGGAAGCGCCGTCGCCGAAGAGCCAGACCTCGCGCCGCTCTCCCGGCCACAGCACCCGCGCCTGGACCCAGCGGCCCTGCATGAACATGCGCACCCAATCGCCCGGGCTCAGGGCGTCCAGCCAGGCGGCACCGCCCTCGGCCGCTGCCGGCGGTGTGGCCTGGGCCTCCATCAGCTCGGCGGGCACGGTGTCGAGCTGCGGCACGTCGAGCATGCCGTGCAGGGTGCTGGGCGGCGCCGAGGGGCTGCCGGTGAGCTTGTCTTCCAGCTTTTGCAGGGCGCCGATCTGGCTCGCCGCCGCCGCCAGCCGGCGCGACAGCCGCTTGTTCAGGAAGCTTTCAAGCCGATCCTGCGCCCAGCGGTACAGGCCGCTGTGCTGCTCGGCCTCGCCGGCCAGCTGGTCGACGACGTTCTGCGCCACCTTGAGCAGCTGGGCGCGTTCGGGGTCGGCGGGGTCGGGAGCCATCTCGGCCTCGAAGACGAGGCGGTTGATGAAGCGCCACAGCGGGTGCTTCTCGTGGTCGAGCAGGGCGCTGTCACGCAGCGTCAGGCGGAGCGCGGGGCCGTGCAGGCGCGAGATGAGCAGGCCGACGTCCGGCGGAACCCTATCGTCGGTGAGCATGGCCTCGAACAGCCGGCTCACGAGTTCGATGGCCTGGCGGTCGACGCGATTGGTGGTGGAACGCGCGACCTCGCTCCAGTGCTCGCGCGGTGGCGGCCGTGGCGGGCTGCCGGCCTGGCCCTGGTAGCTCAGCGCGGCGGCCTGGGTCGACTTCGGCGCCGGCGGCGCTGCGTCCAGCGGCGCCGGCATGGTTTCGCGCATGCGGTGCAGGTCGGGGCTGAAGGTGGTCTCGCCGTAGCGGTTGCCGCGGCGCGAGCCCGAAGGCAGGATCAGCGTGCGGTAGGCCGCGGGCTCGATGCCCATCGATTCGAGCCGCGACGACGATGCGGCGTAGCTCTTGCGCAGCAGCTGCGCCAGCGGCTTGCCGGCATGGCGCATGAAGGACACCTGCTGGCCGCGCGACAGCGGCAGCGCCTGCGACGCCGCCCACAGCGCGCGGGCGTAGGTCTCGGCGCGGAAGGGGTTGTGGTCGCGCGCCACGTCCATGTCGCCGACCAGCGCCGAGGTGTAGGTCTGCAGTTCGCG
>CAIWPS010000542.1 GCA_903914615.1 uncultured beta proteobacterium
CCATATCGAATCAACGGGCTAGCTTTCTCATCGGAGCTAGCCCGTTTGGCTTTCCGGGCCTTGCGCGTGGGCCCACGCGGGAAACGACGGCACGCGCGATCACCGGGAGTCGGCCTTGAGCATGGCATGCAAACTCGGGCATCTGCGACGCCGGCTTCCGAACCTGCGGGCTCTGGCCCTGGCCGGCCTGGCCGTCTGCATGATGGCGCGGTCGCAGGTTGCCGAGGTCGCAAGCCCCGGGCCTCGCGAGGCCAAGGCCAACCACTTCAACGACCCCTTCTTGCAGGTCACGGGCGGCATCGCCGATTGTCCGGTGCCTGAAGGCCCGGAGATCACGCGCGCAGAAATGCTGGCGCAGTCGCATGGCCGATCCGAGCGCGGCACCAGTTGCTATCAGGCCGGCCGCTGCAGGCTGCCCAACGCCTACCTGTACGACCAGGACATCATCGCCCGCGCCGCCAAGGCGCTTGCCTACGACGGCCGCTTCGGCGACACCAGCGTCTGGCTGCTCGGCCAGCGGCGCTGGGTCTGGCTCAGGGGCTGCGTCCGCTCGACCGGGCAGGCGCAGGAACTGGAGAGGCTGGTCCGCGACCTGGACGATGTCGAGGCGGTCGTCAACGAGCTCACGGTGAGGGCCAAGCCGGACCGCGGCCGCTAGCGCCTCCCGGCCGCCCGCGGTGTTCGCGGCGGTTCACGGGGCGTCCCTGTCACCCCAGCGCCAGCGCGGCCGCTCGCCCTTGACCAAGCACAGCCAGATCAGGCCCAGCGCATCGGCCCCGGCGACGAGCGCGAAGCGAAGGGGATGGGCCGCCGGCGGAAAGAACCGCTGCGCCGCGACCAGCACCGCGCTGAAGGCTGCCAGCGCCGCCCAGCCTTGCCACCGGCGCGGCAGGCCCCAGCCCCAGCCATGGCGCTTCGCCGGGAACCAGCATTCCGCTTCATTCATCATGATCACCCCTTGCAAATCTTCGTCGCAGCGCGCGCCCGACTTGCAGACCGGGCCGGCACGCCTGTGAGCGTACTGCGCGAGGCATCAGGAAACCGTATGGATGCCACCGGCAGGCCCCAGCATCAGGCCGGCAAAGGCGGCAGACGCGCATAGACGCAGGTGTGGCGCAGTGAACCGTCGGGTGCGCGACGCTCGTTGTGCAACGTGCCTTCGAGCACGAAGCCGCAGCGCTCGGCGACGCGCCGCGATGCCGCGTTGTCCTCATCGGTGATGAGCTCGACGCGGGCCATCTGCAGCGTGCCGAAGGCCAGTTCGAGCATGGCGCGCACGGCCTCGCTGACATAGCCCTGGCCGGCGCTGGAGGTCCTGATCCAGTAGCCGATCTCCGTCTTCGGCGTTTGCCATTCCGTGCGATGCAGGCCGACGGTGCCCAGCAGCCGCTGTGTGCGCCGGTCGAACATGACGAAGGGCAGGTCCTTTCGTGCCAGGAAATTCGACTGTGCCGTGCGGCAGAAGGTCTCCGCCGACTGCAGCGTCTGCTCCAGCGCCACCCACGGCAGCGACGCCAGGAAGCGGCGCAACTCGGGCAGCGCCTCGGTGATCGCGTCGAGCATCTGGGGCCCGTCGCCGGCGCGCGGTGGGCGCAGCAACAGGCGCGCGGTTTCGATCGAGTCGGGAAGGTCGATGAGGATGGGTTCCATGCGGCAACGGGCTGGGAGCCCGGTCACTGTAGCCGCTGACCGGCGTCTCGGCTTGGCGCCGCGACCTTCTCGAACCGTTGGGCGCCGCCTAGCCCGCGCTGGCCTGGTGTAGCGTTGCGCACTAGGGCGGCGGCCGCGGGCCGATGCAGGCGCGCCTGACAGGAGGCGAGATGGACCCGAGCGACAGCGAACTGCAGGCCTGGGTGGGCCGCAGCGAGACCCTGCACGACACCTTCGGCCCGACACCGGTGGCGGCGCTCGGCGCCACCCTGGACCACGCTGCGACGGCGGTCGATGTCGGGTCGGTGCTGCCGCCGCTCTGGCACTGGCTGTACTTCCTGCCCCTGCACCGCCCGTCAGAGATCGGACCCGACGGCCATGCAAGACGCGGCGGTTTCCTGCCACCGGTGCCGCTGCCGCGCCGCATGTGGGCCGGCAGCCAGTTCGAGTTCCGCAGGCCGCTGCGCGTCGGCGATCGCGTGGCGCGCACCTCGACCATCAGCG
>CAIWPS010000543.1 GCA_903914615.1 uncultured beta proteobacterium
GTGCTGCCGGCCGACTTCAACTCCTACGGCTCGCGCCGCGGCAACCACGAGGTGATGATGCGCGGCACCTTCGCCAACGTGCGCATCAAGAACCTGATGATCCCGCCGGCCGCCGACGGCAGCCGCGTCGAGGGCGGGTACACGCTGTTCCAGCCGGGGGGCGAGACCCTGCCGATCTACGACGCCGCGATGAAGTACCTCGCCGCGGGCGTGCCCACGGTGGTCTTCGCCGGCGAGGAATACGGCACCGGCTCCAGCCGCGACTGGGCCGCCAAGGGCACGGCGCTGCTGGGCATCAAGGCCGTGGTCGCGAAGAGCTTCGAGCGCATCCACCGCAGCAACCTCATCGGCATGGGCGTGCTGCCGCTGCAGTTCAAGCCCGGCACCTCATGGGAAAGCCTGGGCCTGAAGGGCGACGAGACGGTGGACGTGGTTCTGGCGGCCGACGTCAGGCCGCTGTCCGATGCGCAGCTCGTCGTCACCGCCACCGACGGCACGCGCCGCGAGGTGCCGGTGACGCTGCGCATCGACACCGCCATCGAGGTCGACTACTACAGGCACGGTGGCATCCTGCCCTTCGTGCTGCGGCAGTTGCTGGCCGCTTGAGGCCCGGGAACACGGGTTTACCTGTACGTAATCCCGCGAACCAGCGCGCCGCAGGGGATGGGGCATCGTTCGGGGTTCCGCGCGCCCGTACGGGCAGCAGGCCGCACCTCATTTCAATCCGACGGAGACACCCATGAATTTCACCTGCAGACACCTCGCCCTGGCAGCCCTGGCGGGATCGATCGGCACGGCGGCCTACGCCGCCGAGCCCATCAAGATCGGCGTCGACGGCCCCTTCACCGGCGGCTCGTCGTCGATGGGGGTGAGCATGCGCGACGGCGTGCGCCTGGCGGTCGACGAAATCAACAAGGCCGGCGGCGTGCTGGGCCGGCAGATCCAGATCATCGAGCGCGACGACGAGGCCAAGAACGAGCGCGGCGTGCAGATCGCCCAGGAACTGATCAACAAGGAAAAGGTGGTCGCGCTCGTCGGCTACATCAACACCGGCGTGGCGCTGGCTTCGGAGCGCTTCTTCCAGGAAGCCAAGATCCCGGTCATGAACAACGTTGCCACCGGCTCGATCGTCACCCACCAGTTCGACGACCAGCCCGAGAACTACGTCTTCCGCAATGCCGCCGCCGACTCCATCCAGGCGCCGATGATCGTCGAAGAAGCCATCACCCGCCGCGGCTTCAAGAAGGTCGCGATCCTGGCCGACAGCACCAACTACGGCCAGCTCGGCCGTGCCGACCTGGTGAAGGCGCTGGAGCTCAAGGGCATCAAGCCGGTGGCCGAAGAGAAGTTCAACATCAAGGACGTGGACATGACGGCCCAGTTGCTCAAGGCCAAGGAAGCCGGCGCGCAGGCCATCCTGACCTACGGCATCGGCCCAGAGCTGGCGCAGATCGCCAACGGCATGACCAAGCTGGGCTGGAAGGTGCCGATGATCGGCAGCTGGACGCTGTCGATGGCCAACTACATCGACAACGCCGGCCCGGGCGGCGAAGGCGCGCGCATGCCGCAGACCTTCATCCAGGAGCCGACGACGCCCAAGCGCCAGTCCTTCATCATCAACTACCTCAAGACCTTCAAGCCCAAGGACAACCGCATCGACTCGCCGGTCTCGGCGGCGCAGGGCTATGACTCGATCTACCTGCTGGCCGCGGCGATCAAGCAGGCCGGCAGCACCGACGGGCCGAAGATCAAGGCCGCGCTGGAAGACCTGAAGACGCCCATCGAAGGCGTCGTCACGACCTACAACAAGCCCTTCAGCGCCAAGGACCACGA
>CAIWPS010000544.1 GCA_903914615.1 uncultured beta proteobacterium
CAGGTGGCCGGCGTGGGCGAGATCGTGATGGTCGTGCCCACACCCAAGGGTGAACGCAACGCCCTCGTCCTCGCCGCTGCACACGTGGCCGGCGTGCACCGCGTCTTCACCGTCGGCGGCGCCCAGGCCGTGGCGGCGCTGGCCTACGGCACGGCGACGATCCCGCGTGTGGACAAGATCACCGGGCCCGGCAACGCCTACGTCGCCAGTGCCAAGCGCCGCGTCTTCGGCCAGGTCGGCATCGACATGATCGCCGGGCCCAGCGAGATCCTGGTGCTGGCCGACGGCAGCACGCCCGCCGAGTGGGTGGCGATGGACCTGTTCAGCCAGGCCGAGCACGACGAACTGGCGCAGAGCATCCTGCTCAGCCCCGACCCCGCCTACCTGGCCGCCGTGCACGCCGCCATCGAGCGCCTGCTGCCGGCCATGCCGCGGCGCGAGGTCATCCGCGCCAGCCTGGAAGGGCGCGGCGCGCTGATCCTGACGCGGTCCATGGAAGAGGCCTGCGAGATCAGCAACCGCATCGCGCCCGAGCACCTGGAGGTCAGTTCGCGGGAGCCCGGCCGCTGGGAGCCGCTGCTGCGCCACGCCGGCGCCATCTTCCTCGGCGCCTACACCAGCGAGAGCCTGGGCGACTACTGCGCCGGTCCCAACCACGTGCTGCCGACCTCGGGCACGGCGCGCTTCTCGTCGCCGCTGGGCGTCTACGACTTCGTCAAGCGCAGCAGCCTCATCGAGGTCAGCGCCGCCGGCGCGCAGGTGCTGGGGCCGATCGCCGCGGAGCTGGCCTATGGCGAAGGGCTGCAGGCGCATGCGCGGGCCGCGGAGTTGCGCCTGGGCGGGCCGGTCGATGCCAACGGTCACAACCCGGCCAAGGACTCTGCCTACAGCAATTAGCCGCCACGAACTTCGTGTTGCACGAAGTTCGTGTTCTAATTGTCGCCGGGCCTTCAGGACTTCGCGATGAAGAACGTCACCGTCACGATGGAAGACAGCGTCGCCGACTGGGCGCGCATGGAAGCGGCGCGCCGCAACACCAGCGTTTCGCGTCTGGTGGGCGAGATGCTGGCCGAGAAGATGCGCCACGACGACGCCTACGAGCGGGCGATGAATGAATGGCTGCAGCGCGACCTGAAGTTCAAGTCCGACGGCAGCCCCTACCCCAGGCGCGACGAGACCTATGCCGAGCGCATCGATCGTCTTCGTTGACACCAATGTCCTGCTCTACAGCGAGGACAGCGCCGACGCGGCCAAACATCGGCGTGCCCGCGAATGGCTGCAGGTGCTGTGGCTGCGGCGTTGCGGCCGCCTGAGCATGCAGGTCCTCAACGAGTTCTACGTCAATGCCACGCGCAAGCTCAAGCCCGCCATGCCGCCCGGCGACGCACGCGCCGAAGTGCGCCGCTACCAGCGCTGGCAGCCCTGGATGAACGACCACGCCACGGTGGAAACGGCGTGGGCGCTGGAAAGTCGCTACCAGCTCAGCTACTGGGACGCGCTGATGGCCGCCGCAGCCCTGCAGCAGGGCTGCGACCTGCTGCTGACCGAGGACCTGCAGCATGGCCAGCAGCTGGACGGCGTGCGGGTCGTCAACCCCTTCCTGGTCGGTCCCGAGACCCTGGACGCCTGAGCGCATGAACACCCTGGCCGAACGCATCCGCCGCACCATCCGCCAGGACGTGCAGTCCATGCACGCCTACGCCATCCAGCCCAGCGCCGGGCTGGTGAAGCTGGACGCGATGGAGAACCCCTACGCGCTGCCGCCCGCGCTGCAGCGCGAGCTCGGCGAGCGCCTGGGCCGCGTCGCCATCAACCGCTACCCGGCGCAATGCGCCGCCGATGTCGCCGCAGCGCTCGCCCGCCACGTCGATCTGCCGGCGGGCTGCAAGCTCATCATCGGCAACGGCTCGGACGAGCTCATCGACATCCTCTCGGTGGCCTGCGACGTGCCCGGCGCCACGGTGCTGGCGCCGCTTCCCGGCTTCGTCATGTACGAGATGTCGGCGCGGCTGCGCGGTCTGCGCTTCGTCGGCGTGCCGCTGACCGCCGACTTCGAGCTCGACGAGCCGGCCATGCTCGCCGCCATCGAACAGCACCGGCCGGCGCTGACCTGGATCGCCTACCCCAACAACCCCACGGCCAACCTCTTCAGCGACGCCACCATCGACCGCATCGTGGCCGCCGTGGGCCGCCAGAACGGGCTCGTCGTGTTCGACGAGGCCTACCAGCCCTTCTCCTCGCGGACCTGGCTGCAGCGCATGGCCGCGCACGGGCATGTGCTGGTGCTGCGCACGCTGTCCAAGTTCGGGCTGGCCGGTGTGCGCCTGGGCTACCTGTGCGGCGCGGCCGCGCTCATCGACGAGATCGACAAGGTGCGCCCGCCCTACAACGTCAGCGCGCTGAACGCCGAGGCGGCGCTGTTCGCGCTGGAGCACGCCGACGAATACGCCCGCCAGGCGGCCCTGCTGCGCAGCGAGCGCGAACGC
>CAIWPS010000545.1 GCA_903914615.1 uncultured beta proteobacterium
AAGCGCACCATCTTGGCGTGCTGGGAAGCCCACAGCCAGCGCCGCGCGGGGTCCCGCGCCTGCCCAGCGTGACGGGCAAATATTTCAGCCTCGACGTTGTGGGTGAAGCACACCGTCTTGCAGGGAATGTGCGCGGGCCTCAGCACGCTGGCGTGAACGAAATCGAATACCATGAGGTCCACTTCGCCCGAGGCCGCAGCCACCTGCACGGCCTGCAGCGCCGCAGAGGATCGGTCGGCGGCGACATTCACCGGCACCTCGCTCAACAGGTCCACGCTGCGTTGCCAGCGCGCCCGGGCAGGCGTGGGCTGCCAGGCCACGAATTCGTCGCACACGGACTCGATCTCGGCACGCCAGCGCAGTTGCTGCTCGGCCGTGGCGGGCGCCATCAGGCGGATCTTGAACGCGCCGCCCTTCAGGCCGCGCAGGATGTTGGTGCTGCGGATCTTGCCGCCGGCATCGGCCGGAAAGAAGAAGACCGGCGAGACGAACGCCAGCCGCGGCCGCTCTACGCTCACCAGCAGATCCCCTCGTAGTCCACGCCGCTTCCGGCGGCGGCCAGTTCGCGCAGATCGGCATAGCCCGACAGGTCGACGATGCGGCGGCCCCGCGCCGCCGAGGCGATAAGGCGCCGCGTCTGGGCATCGGCATGGCCGATCACGATCACCTCGGCACCCTCCAGCACCGCCGGCGCGTCTTCGCGCAGAAGGCGGTCCAGGTGCGGAATCTCGCGCTCGATGAATTCCTTGTTCTTGCCCAGCAGCCGGCTGAGCTTGACGTAGCTGTCGAAGATGGCCAGGTCGAAGCCCTTGCCCAGCAGCCTCTCGGCCAGCGCCACCAGCGGCGAGTCGCGCAGGTCGTCGGTGCCCGGCTTGAAGGCCAGCCCGAACAGCGCCACCTTGCGCCTGCCGTCGCGGGCGATGAGGTCGTAGGCGCGCTTCATGTGCATCTCGTTGCTGTCGAGCAGGCCGCCCAGCGCGGGAATGGCCACGTTGCGGTTGCGCGCCAGCGTGACGAAGCCTTTGACCTCCTTGGGCAGGCAGGAGCCACCGAAGGCGAAGCCCGGGCGCATGTAGGCGGCCGAGATGTTGAGCTGCTGGTCCTGGCAGAAGATTTTCATCACCTCGGTGCCGTCCAGGCCGTAGGCCTTGAGGACCGAGCCGGCCTCGTTCGCAAACACGATCTTCAGCGCGTGGAAGACGTTGCACAGGTATTTCACCGACTCGGCTACCGCCGTGCTGCTGCGCACGAACACCCCCGGCAGGCCAGCGTACATGCGTTCCAGCGCCACGTAGCCGGCCTCGTCGAAGCTGCCGACGATGGTCTGAGGCGGGTTGTGGAAGTCCTTCACCGAAGAGCCCTCGCGCAGGAACTCGGGGTTGAAGACCAGCGAAAGCCCGTCGCCGACGTGGCGCCCTGCGCTGGCCTCCAGCAGCGGCCGCAACCGCTCTGCAGTGGTGCCAGGCGGCAGGGTGCTGCGCAGCACGATGACGTGCGGCCCGGACTTCTTGCGCAGCGCGGCGCCGATGCTCTGGATGACGGCGTCGACGGCGCGCAGGTCGGGCGAGTAGTCGGGGTTGGAAGGCGTGGCGACCGAGATCAGCGAGACCTCGGAATTCAGCACCGCGTCCTCGACGTCGGCAGTGGCACGCAGGCGGCCTGAAGCCACCGCGGCCTCGATGAGCTCGTTGATCTGGTCCTCGACCACCGGCGACTGGCCGGCGCTAATCATCTGCACCTTCAGCGGATTGGTGTCGACACCGATGACCCGGTGGCCGAGTTCGGGCAGGCAGGCGCAGGACACCGCGCCGACATAGCCCAGGCCGAAAACCGAAATATCCACGTCCGTATCCTTGCAATGCACGGCCGCCTCAGCGGCCTGAGATCAGGCCAGCGCCAGGCTGGCAGGCTGCGCGCGGCGCGGGCTGCCGGCCTGGCCGTGCAGGAAGGCGTCGAACATCAGCAGCGTCCACAGCGGCGTGCTGTGGTCAGCCCGCCCGCTCTCGTGCTCGTCGATCAGGCGGCCCACGACCTGGGCGTCGAACCAGCCGCTCTGCAGCAGCGGGCCTTCCAGCAGCGTTGAGCGCATGCGCTCGCGCAGCGGGCCGCGGAACCAGCGCGCCAGGGGCACCGCGAAACCCATCTTGGGCCGGTACAGCACGTCGTCGGGCAGCCGGGGTTCGAGCGCCTTCTTGAAGAAGGCCTTGCCGTTGCTGCCCTGCAGCTTGAAGGCGCTGGGCAAGGTGGCCGCCCATTCCACCAGCGGGTGGTCCATCAGGGGTTCGCGCACTTCCAGCGAATGGGCCATGCTGGCACGGTCGACCTTGGTGTTGATGTCGCCGACCAGGTAGGTCTTGGTGTCGATGTACTGGATGAGCGCGAGCGGGTCGTCGGTGCCGGCACGGCCGGCATGGCGGTGGAAGACCTCGATGGCGCTGTAGCCGCCCAGCTCGGCCTTGAACTTGGCGCTGTAGAGCTGGCTGCGCAGCGGCTCGCGCACGAAGCACATGCTGTGGAAGTAGGCCTCGACAGAGGTGCGCGCCATGCCCTGGAAGGTGGTCTTGGCGCGCAGCACGCGCGGGGCCCAGTCGGCCTTGGGATACAGGCGCCCGAGCATGCCGAACAGGGGTCGGCGCAGGCCTTCGGGCAGCGCGGCGCGCATGCCCTCTTCCATCATGTGCATGCGGTAGCGCCGGTAGCCGCCGAAGGTCTCGTCGCCGCCGTCGCCCGACAGCGCCACCGTCACGCGCTTGCGCGCCAGCTGGCTGACGCGGTAGGTGGGAATGGCCGAGCTGTCCGCGAAAGGCTCGTCGTAAAGGCGGGCCAGGGTGTCGACAAGGTCGAAGTCGTCGCTGCGCACGGTCTCGACGAAATGCAGTGTCTGGTAGCGGTCGGCCACCATCTTGGCGAATTCGCTCTCGTTGAAAGCCGGGTCGTCGAAGGCGATGGAGCAGGTGTTGACCGGCCCGCTGCTTTGCGCCGCCATGGCCGCGACCACGGCGCTGGAATCGACACCGCCGGAGAGGAAGGCGCCCAGCGGTACCTCGGCGATCATGCGCAGGCGCACCGATTCGTCGAGCCTGCGCAGCAGTTCCTCATGGGCCTCGGCTTCGGTGGCGGGACTGTCCAGCGTGAACCGAACGTCCCAGTATTCGCGCGGCTCGGGCATGCCCTGGTCGCGACGAATGGCCAGGGTGTGCGCCGGCGGCAGTTTCTTCGCCTGGCGGTAGATGGTGCGCGGCTCGGGCACGTAGCCGAGCGCGAAATA
>CAIWPS010000546.1 GCA_903914615.1 uncultured beta proteobacterium
GCGCCCAGTCGAAATCTGGCCGTCGACATACTGCTTGAGCGTGTCAGGCAGCGAAATGTTCATGCTCTGCATCGGGGTCCCTTTTCCGCTTCGCAGTGCCATAGATGGCATGAAATGGCAAGAACTGCCACGCAGCCGCGCGCACCAGGCTGCGATTTCAAGGACATGGACCTGCAGGTGAGGGACGCTCGGCGTGTCCTCCCAGAAGACCTTCATGTCCCTACCCCAGACAAGACCGGCGGCGACGCCCGACGGCCGAGAGGCGGCTAGAGCCGCATCCTGCACCGGCCCGGCTTTCGCACCTGGCAGATTGGTGCCACAATCTTCCATATGAAAGATATTTCTGCCGCCACTGCCAACCGCCCCTCGACCTCCACCGACCCTGCCTGGGTGCTGGCTAGAGCGACCATACGCGCGGCCGCGCTACTGGGCCTGTCCGGTGTGACGCTGGCGGCGATCACCGGAATGAGCCAGGCCACGGTCTCGCGCGTTCTCAGCGGCGATCGTCCGATCGACCCGACTTCGACCGAAGGCCAGCTTGCCGGCCTGCTCGTGAAGGTGTACATGGCGCTGGATACGCTGGTAGGCAACGATTCGGCCCATCGCATGGCCTGGATGACGACCGAGAACCGCGATCTGGGCGGCGTGCCCCGCGAACTGATCCAGTCAATCCAGGGGCTGGTCCGCACGGTGGAGTACCTGGACGGCATGCGCGCGCCGGCGTGAGTCAGCCCGCCTGGTCGGAGGACTGGTTCGACACGGCCACCCCGCTGGGCGTGGCCTCCTGGCGCGGGGTGGATGCCCAGTACATCGTGGCCACGATGCGCCTGGTGGACAACCTGCGGGAACAGGCCATCCTCGAGCAGGTGCTTCAGAACGCGCAAAGCGGCCTCGCCGGCCCGCCGCGCAGCCGCAGCGCGCGCCTGTACGCGCCACAGCATGAGCTGCTGACCGCGGCCTTTCGGCATCGGTCACCTCATGCGAGCAGGTTCCGGCCAGCGGGTGCTGCCGGCGTCTGGTACGGCGCGCAGACGCTGCATGCCGCGGCCGCTGAAGTGGCGTACTGGCGCTGGCGGTTTCTCAGCGCCAGCGCCGGCCTGCGGGACAAGGCCCTGCTCACCGAGCACCTGTTCTTCCAGGCCCAGGTCGGCGGCCTGGCCATCGACCTGGGCCTGCCACCGTGGGTGAAGCTGCGCGAGGCCTGGACGCGTGACAGGGACTACAGCCAGACGCAGGCGCTGGCGAAGGACAGCATCGCGCGCGGCGTGCGGTGGCTGCGCTACGAATCGGTCCGCCATCCCGGCGGGCGCTGCGCGGCCGTCTTCGACGTGCTGGCGCTGTCGCTGGACGATCCATTCCCGCAGCAGACCTGGCACTGCAAGACCACCCTGGACAGCGTCATGCTGCAGCACGATGCCGACCGGTTCGAGTGGCGGTTCTGAGGAGGTCGGCCCGACCCCTTGCATCTCGGCTGGCCTGTACTACCGTCGGGAAAGAGGTAGTACAAGCCGAAAGTGACCTTGCCCCTGAATTCCATAGTCCTTACGCATCGCGCGCTACCCTTGACCCGCCGCGCAACTGTCCGCCAACTGGCTCACGACGTGGGCTACGGTGGCGGCGACGAGATGGGCCATCTCTTGGCAGCGCATGTCGCCGAGCCCTGACAGCGACACACTGGCGGCCCTTCGCGCCGAGAATGAGCGCCTGATCAGGTTGCTTGTCGCGCATGGTATTCAGTGGCGCCCAGCGGCAGCTGCCTCCGCTGCACCGGAGAACACTCCGTCCCGGCTTTCGACTGACGAGAAGGTCGCACTGTTTGGTCAGCTGTTTCGGGGGCGCTCCGATGTCTATCCCGTACGCTGGGAGGGTAAGACTTCGGGCAAGGCCGGCTACTCGCCGGCCTGCGCCAACGAGTGGCGGCAAGGCGTGTGCGAGAAGCCCCGCATCAAGTGCGGCGACTGTGGAAGCCGGGAACTGATCCCCTTGTCCGATGCCGTCCTCTTCAAACATCTGACGGGCGATCACACGATCGGCTCCTATCCGCTGCTCACCGACGACACGTGCAACTTCCTGGCCGTGGATTTCGACGACGCGGAGTGGCGCGATGACGCCTTGGCCTTCGTCCAGGCCAGCCGGTCACTGGGAGTACCGGCGGCCTTGGAGATCTCGCGTTCGGGTAGCGGCGCACACGCCTGGATCTTCTTCGACAGGCGAGTGTCGGCGCGCGATGCCCGGCGTTTGGGCACGGCCATCATCAGCCACACCTGCGCGCGGACGCGCCAGCTCAAACTCGCGTCCTACGACCGCCTGTTTCCGAACCAGGACACCATGCCCAAGGGCGGCTTCGGTAACCTGATCGCCCTGCCCTTGCAGAAGGCAGCCCGCGAGCGCGGCTGCAGCGTCTTCGTGGACGACCAACTGCAGCCCCACGGCGACCAGTGGGCCTACCTGGCGGACCTGCCCCGCATGCCCGCCATCGACATCGAGGCGACGATCCTGCGGGCCACCGGTGGGACGCACCCGCTGGACGTGACCTTCGTGGAAGAAGAGGACCTCTACGAGCC
>CAIWPS010000547.1 GCA_903914615.1 uncultured beta proteobacterium
GCACCCGCTCCAGCAGCGCCGTTCCCACTGGCTGGCGCCCGCATCGCCGTGTGCCGCACGCCGATGTGGCCGTGCGCCGAAGGGGCGACGCAGCGGGCCCTGGCGCAGGCCGAGCAGTGCCTGGTCGAAGCCGGCGCGCAGCTGCAGGTGCTGGAACTGCCGCCGCCCTTTGACACGCTGGCCGCGTTGCAGCTGCGCGTGATGCGCAGCGAAGGGCAGGCGAGCCTGCTGAACGCGTACCGCCTGCATGGCGACCGGCTGGAAGCCAGCCTGCGCGACCAGGTGCTGAACAGCGACCGGGCCACGCGGGCGCAGCTCTGCCAGGCCTGGGACACCGCCGCGGCCTGCCGGCCGCAGTTCGACGCGCTGGCGGGCGGCTTCGACGCCGTGCTCACGCCCAGCACGCCGGGCGTGGCGCCGCTGGGCTTGCAGAACACCGGCGACCTCGTCTTCAACGGCCTGTGGACGCTCCTGCATGTGCCCTGCGTCAACGTGCCGGGCTGGAGGGATGCGCAGGGCCTGCCGGTGGGCCTGACCGTCACCGGGCCGCGCTTCGCCGACCGCCGCGTGCTGGCCGTGGCCCAGGCGCTGGGCGCGTTGATGCACACGCCGTAACGCGGCCTGTCCACGCTGCGGAGAAGCAGCCACGGCGTGCGCGCAGGGCCGCCGGCGCCCACCTAAGCTGCGGCGCCATGAACGCCGACATCGACCAGGAAAACCGCGCCACCATCGCCCGCGTCACCTGCGGCTGGAAGCTTCCCCATCTGCCGCTGGAGGCGGTGCGCCGCTACTGGCGCGACGTCCACAGCCCCGGCATCGCCAGGCGGCCCGGCCTGTGGGAATACCGCCACCTGCAGTTCGACCCTGTCGCCCCGGCCCTGCTGGCGCCGGTGCGCGGCATCGAGACGGCCTGCCCGGGCGACCAGCAGCTGATGTGGACCAGCGATGTGCGCTACCTGGACCAGGCCGGCTTGGACCTCTTCGCCAGCACGCCCGGGCCCGAGGTGAAGAAGCAGTTGCTGGCCGACATCGACCTCATCGTCGACCAGAGCACGACCTACCTGGTGCTGGGCGACAACGCCAGCACCCTGGTCGACAGCAGCGGCACGGCGGCGCCCCAGGGGCCGGCCGCGCAGCCGACCTATGCGGTGTTCTTCCGCCAGCGCGGCGAGCAGGCGGCCTTTCGCGCCGCGCTGCGTGCCCTGGCCGCGCGCTGGGCCGTGGCGGCGGGGGTGCGGCGCCTGCGCCTGGCACTGTTCGAGACGCCGGACATGGAGGCAGAACGCAAGGCCGGCTACCCGATCAAGACCCATCCGCCCGAGTGCAAGTACCAGGCTTGGATCGATCTCAGCCTTTCCAGTGCGGAGCACCTGCGCGGACTGCTGAGCCCCGGCGATGCGGACTGCATCCGCACTGTGCACGTCTATCCCGTGCCGGTGGTCTACACCAGCGTCTGCCGCGGCCGGCCCACGTTGGTGGGGCTGCGAGGCTGGCCGGCCTATGACGCCATCCAGGCCCTGGGTGCGGACAACCAGCGCCAGGCCGCCTTGCTCGAGTGGATGTACGGCGACGTCGCCGCCGGCGGCCTACTGGCGTGAGGGCGGGCATGAACCCGTTCAACCCCGAGCGCACGGTCAGCGAAAGGCTGATCGACTTCGTGCGCCAGCAGCAGCGGGCTGGCGTGCCGCCCGATGTGCGGCACGAGGCCCTGCGGCTGCTCGTCAACCAGCTCAAGGCCTCGGTGGCCGCGACCACGCACCCTGCGGTGCAGATCCTGCACGGCTGGGCCCGCGAGACGCCACCCGGCGGCGCAGCCGGCAGCGCCAGCGTGCTGTGGTTCGGCACGGCCACCACGCCGGCGCAGGCGGCCGTCGTCAACGGCGCGCTGTTCGAGGTGCTGGACTTCAACGACACCTACATCCCCACCTTCATGCACGCCACCTCGGGCGTGCTGCCGGCCGCGCTGGCGCTGGCCGAGAGCCAGGGCTGCAGCGGGCGCGCATTGCTCGATGCGCTGGCGCTGGGCATCGAATGCGAACTCGCTTGCGCGACGGTGCTGATGCCCACCGGCTACCACCGCGGCTTCGTGCCCGGCGGCCTGGTCGGTGCCATCGGCGGCGCCATGGCCTGCGGTCTGCTGGGAGGTCTTGACGACACGCCATTGCGCAACGCCCTGGGCCTGGCGATGACCAGCGCCTTCGGCACCTACGAAAGCGTCGGCAGCATGGGGCTTCCCTACATCATGGGCATGGTGGCGCGCAGCGGCTACACCGCCTACGACCTGGCGCGTCGCGGGCTCGACGCGCCACGCACCGCCTTCGAAGGCGAGAAGGGCATGCTGCCCTCGTATTCGAACGAGCCGCACGACAAGATCGGCCCCACGCTGGAAACGCTCGGAAAGGACTGGCGCATCTTCGGCCAGAGCTACAAGACCGTGCCCACCGAGACCATCACCCATGCGCCCATCGACTGCGTGATGCAGCTGCTGCCCCTGGCGGCCGGGCGCACGGTGGAGCGCCTGCGCTTCTCGGTCGCCCCCATCGTCACCCGCATTGCCGACGAACGCCGCGCCCGCTTCGGCCTGCCCAGCAGCGAACTGACGGCGCGCTTCGACACCCGCTACTGCGCCGCAGCGGCCTGGCTGCGCGGGCGTTTCACGCTCGACGAGATGCGCGAGCCGGCCTACACCGACGCCGCCATCCTGGCCCTGCGCGAACGCGTGGACCTGCTGCCCGACGAAGGCTTCGCCACCTTCGACGGCTGCGCGCTGGAAGTCGTCTTCACCGACGGCAGCACCCTGGCCACCCGCGTGCCTGACTTCCTCGGCAGCCCCGGCAACCGGCTCAGCGACGCCCAGCTGTCGCAGGTGTTCCGCAACGCCGCGCAAGGCCTGCTGCCGGACGGGCAGGTCGAGGCGCTGTTGCGCTCGGCCTGGTCGCTGCACGAGGCGCCGTCGCTCGCGCCCCTCGTCTCGCTGGCCCGCCTGGCCTGAAAGCAAGCCATGCCCACCGTCATCGTTCCGGGCGGCGCCACGCTGTGGTACCGCACCAGCGGCACCGGCGCCCCGCTGCTGCACATCCACGGCTCGGCCTTCGGCCACCGCAACTTCGAGAAGCTCACGCCGCACATGGCGCGCCATTTCGAGGTCATCGACTTCGACCTGCCCGGTTACGGCGAAAGCCATGGCGGCCAGCCGCTGCGCAGCATGGACGACATCGCCGCCCAGGTGCACCTGCTGATCCTCGCCCTGGGCCACCAGAAGGTGCACATCCACGGCACGTCCTTCGGCGCGATGATCGCGCTGACGCTGGCCGCGGCGCACCCCGAGGTGGTCGACAAGCTCGTGCTGAGCTGCTTCCTGGCGCGCTACGACAACGCGGCACGCATGATGCGCAGCACCTGGAAGCAATGCGCCCGCGACAGCGGCATGCCTGCCGTGGCCGACCTGACCTCGGTGGCCGGCTTCGCGCGCGGCTTCTACGACCGGCCCGAGGCGCCCGCGCAGCTGGCCAGCATGCGAGAGGCCTTCAGCCACACGACGCCGGAAGCCTTCATCGCCGGCACCGAGACCATCGAACGCACCGACCTCGGCCCGCTGGCCAGCCGCGTCGCCAGGCCCACGCTGCTGCTGGCGGGCGCCGAGGACAACATGACGCCGTTCAAGCCTTCGGGCAGCGGCATCGGTTTCGAGCAGATCCGCCAGCTGATGCCCGACAACCGCATGGTGGTGCTGCCCGAATGCGGGCACTATCTCGTCATCGAACAACCCGAGCGGGCCTGCGCCGAGATCGTCGGCTTCATCCAGGGCGCTCAGTGACCGTGCTCCGCTCCCTCCTTCATGCCGCTATCGCATGCGCCCTGCTGGCATCGGCGGCACCACCCGCCCGTGCGCAGTCGCTGACCGGTCCCCCGGGCCCGCGCGCCGGCGTGACGATGCAGGTCATCAGCTACACCAGCGATCCGCCCGGCAAGATCAGGCAGGCGCCCGGCGGCGGGCGCATCCTGACACCCGCGGTGCTGTACCAGCCGGCCGCCGGCGCCAACACGCAGGCGCCGGCCATCGTGATGCTGGACCAGGGCCCGGGAGCTCACCCGCTGGAAGCGGGCCAGGCCTCGCGCTTTGCCGGCGAACGGCTGGCCGCGCTCGGCTACACCGTGCTCAGCATCTACTCGGGTCAGGAACGCGGCTTCGCGCGCCAGCCCTTCGCCGAAACGGCGCTGGCCATCCGCGGTGCCCTGGACTACCTGGAAGTCGCCGGGCACGAGAAGTTCGTGCTCGCCGGCCAGGGCTACGGCGCCATCGCCGTCGCCCACTACCTGGCGACCGAGCCCGACACGCTGATGGACAACGGCGGCGAGAAGCGCGTGAAGGCCGCGCTGCTGCTCAACCCGCTGACCGAACTGCGCCACTACCCGCGCGCCGACCTGCAGCAGCAGTACGAAGCCCGCGTGGCCCAGGCCGAGGCTTCGGTGGCGGCCGGCCGTGGTGGCATTCCGCAGCTCGAACCCGGCCGCAACGTCGGCCCGGCCTACGACCCCTGGCTGCTGGCCGGGCCCTTCATCGCGCCGGCCGTCAACTGGCTGGACTACTGGGGCCCGCAGGCGGCGCAGCGCAATGCCGATGTGCTGCGCCAGCTGGCCGTGCCCACCTTCGTGGCCGTGGGCACGCGCGACCCTGCGGTGTCGCTGCAGACCCTGCGCGCCTTGAACGCCAGGGGCGTGATGAGCCTGCAGGCGTACGCCGGGGCCGACGCGCAGTTCAGCGGCGCCGAAGAGGCCCTGACGCAGGACATGGTGCGCTGGCTGGCGGCGCAGCAGCTCGAAGTGGGACCGCGCGTGCTCACGCAGGTGCTGGACGTGGCCACGGGCGGCGGGCGCCGCCTGCAGGGCCTGCTGTACGCGCCCGAGACGGTAGACCCGCGGCGCCCGGCGCTGATCCTCATCGGCGGCCGTACCGCCGACACCCTCCAGTCGTCCACCCACTGGATGGGCGTGCGCCTGGCCGCCAAGGGGCTGGCCGTGTTCGCGCCCGGACTGCGCATCTCGGGCGTGGCCGGCTTTCTGTCCAGCAACTTCCAGGAGGTGGTCGAGGACATCGGCCACTGGATCGACCGCGTCGAGGCGCTGGGCTACCACCGCATCGTGCTCACCGGCCACAGCAACGGCGGCGTCTGGATCAGCCGCTACATGGCGCTGACCCAGGACCCGCGCGTCGTCGGCATGGCCTACTTCGCACCGACGCGCGACAGCCCCACCTTCGCGCGGGCCGAGGAAGGCACGCAGTACGAGCGCAACCTCCAGACCGCGCGCGACGCTCTCGCCCGCGGCGACGGCATGCGCGTCGTCATCGGCCTGATGACGGCGCAGGCCTGGATGGACAACAACGGCCCCGTGGCGCACGCCATGCACACGCTGCAGGTGCGCGAATTCGACCGCCCAGGGCTGTCCATCACGGGCGCCAGGGACCCGCTGATGACGCCGGAGTTCATCGCCGAATTCAGGCGTGCCTACCGCGGCCCGCTGACCGAGATCCGCTACCCCGACGGCAGCCATGGCCTGCGCGAGAACAAGCAGCGCCTGGGGGACGACGTGGCGGCCTGGGTGTCCGGGACCTTCCCGTAAGGCGCCTCGGCGTGGCCCTTCAGTCCAGGCCCAGTTCCACCCGCATCCGCGCCACCACGTCTCGCGCCGCGGGCGACAGGCTGTCGCGCGGCAGCGCCGCCAGTGCCGCGTCGGCCTCGTCGGCCCCCGTGCCGCGCGCGAAGAAGGTCTTCCACAGCGTGCGCATCATGTAGCCGGCAATCGTGGCGCGCGGGAACAGCGCGGCGGTGGCGAAGGCTTCGCTCTCCTTCAATTGCGCTGCCAGTTCTCCCGCCAGCGGTGTGGCGGGCGCCGGCTGCGGCAGGCCGTCGTGCGGCGCCCGCGCGGGCGCCATGCGCTCGCTCTCGGGCCAGGCCGGATGCAGCCGCGTGAACTCGAACCACTGGTTGTCGACGCGCGAGAGGTTGGTGCCGAAGTAGTCCAGCGGCGAGCCGGGCCGCGGGTGCACGCCCAGCAGCGCATCGGGCGCCCGGCCGCGCTCGACCCAGTCTTCCAGCGTTTTCATGTAGTTGATGGCGTAGGCGCCGCTGCCGCCGGCGCAATGGTCCATGCCGGGGATCATGAACAGGCGCGCGAAGTCGCGCGTGGCGGCCGCCCCGCCCATCGTGCGCTGCACCGTCTCGTAGTAGTCCAGCGTCGGCAGCGGCATCACGCTCTGGTCGTCCCAGCCCTGTACCAGGATCAGCTTGCCGCCCTGGCGCTTGTAGGCCCGCAGGTCGGGGTTGTTGGCGGCGTTCAGCGTCTCGATCACCACCGGGTCGCCGCGGCCGTGCGCCAGCCAGGGCAGCGGCAGGCTGGTTTCGCCGGGCAGGGTGGCCGGGCGCAGCCAGGCGCTGATCCAGTTGAACTCGCTGCCGCGCTGGGCGCCGATCTGGTCGTAGAAGCGGCGCACGACATCGACCTGCGGGGCCGTCAGGCAGTTGCGGGCATCGCCGGTCTTGCATTGCAGTTCGGCGGGGTCGAAGCGGCACTGCCGCGGGTCGCCGACCAGGCCGTCGCGCAGGCCGTCGTTCAGGTCGCAGCGCTGCACCACCGCCTGGTGCACGAGCAGCGCCTTGCGGTTGGGCAGGATGGGCTTGCCGTCGGTACCGGTGTTGACGGCATCGGGGTTGGTCTGGGCCTCGCTGCGGCGGTCGCCGAAGGGCAGCACATTGGCCGGCGCGATGGCGACGATGCCGTCGAAGTCGTCGGGAAAGCGCTGCGCTTCCACCAGCCCCTGGCGCCCGCCGGTGCTGCAGGCGAAGAAGTAGCTGCGCTGCGGCGGGGCGCTGTAGTAGGCCTGGGCGATGGCCTTGCCGGCGACGGTGGTGACATGGGTGGCGCGGTAGCCGAAATCGACCAGGCCCTGCAGGTTGTTCGCCGTCCAGTTGTTGTCCGACAGCGTGGAGTAGTGGCCCATGTCGGTGTGCAGGCAGGCATAGCCGTCCATCACGTGGAAGCGGCAGGCGCGCTCGACCACCACCTCACCGCAGCTGCCACCGCAGCCGCGCACCAGGAACTTGCCGTTCCATGCCTCTTCTGGCAAGAGCAGGCCGAACTTGACGGTCGGGTTGACATAGCCTTCGATGGCACAGACCCCGCCCTGCGCCGCAGTGGCCGGCCGCCAGGTCGCACGCACGACGAAGGTGGGTGCGCCGGGCAGGCCCGCGAAGCGGTCGCCCTGCAGGCTGCGGCAGGCCTCGGCGGCATCGTCGGCGCTGCGGGCCTGGGCCAGTGCGGGCACCAGCGAGAACAGGAGCAGCAACAGCCCGCGCACCGTCAGCGCGACCATTGCTTCTCGAAGTCCCAGACCTCCTGGAAGCCGATCAGCCGGCAGAACTCCATGAAGTCGAACATCGGCTGGTCGGGCGACTGCGACAGGCCGTGGTCCTTCAGCCGCCGCAAGGCGGTCTCCATCGCCGCCGCGGCCACCAGGCTGGTCATCGACGGGTAGATGGCAAACGCGTAGCCAATCTCGGCCAGCCGCGCCGCCGGCAGGATGGGCGTCTTCCCGCCGTCGGCCATGTTGGCCATCATCGGCTTGCTGAAGGCGGCGCAGGCGGTGCGCATCTCGTCCTCGGACTGCGGCGCTTCGAAGAACAGGATGTCGGCCCCGGCCCGGTCGTAGGCCTCCAGCCGGCGCAGCGCGGCGTCGACGCCGTCGGCGGCGCGCGCATCGGTGCGGGCGATGACGAGGAAGTTGTCCTTGTCCTGCCGCGCTTCGCAGGCGACCCGGATCTTCTCCACCATGTCCTCGGTCGGCACGCAGCGCTTGAAGGGCGTGTGGCCGCACTTCTTCGGGAACTCCTGGTCTTCGAGCTGGATGGCGGTGACGCCGGCCTTCTCGTACCCGCGCACCGTGTGCTGCACGTTGAGCAGGCCGCCGTAGCCGGTGTCGGCATCGGCGATCACCGCGGCGGCGCTGCTCTGCACCAGCGTGGCCATGCGGTCCAGCATCTGGGTGTAGCTGGCCAGGCCGGCGTCGGGCAGGCCCAGGCTGGACGCGGTGAGCCAGTAGCCCGAGCCGTAGACGATGGGAAAGCCCACCTTGTCGGCCACGGCGGAGGCGATCATGTCCTGCACGCCGGGAACGACGAAGAACCGGCGTGCGGCCAGCTGTTGCCGCAGGATGGGGTGGGCCATGGGCGTCAGTGCTCGGGTTGCGGCTGCTCGTGCAGCCAGGGTTGTGCCTGCCGTTGCCGGGCTTCGAAGGCGCTGATGGCCGCGCCGTGCTCGTTGCGGATCAGGTCGATCTCATCCCAGCCCATCAGCAGCGACTGCCTTTGCCGCGCGGGCAGGTCGAAGGCGATGCGCTGGCCATCGGTCAGCGTGATGGCCTGGTCCGGCAAGCTGACGTTCAGCACCTGGCCGGCCAGCGCGGCGGCCATCACGGCGGCATGGGGCGCGGCGGCCAGGGCGATCGGCAGCAGGCCGTTGTGGATGCAGTTGGCGTGGAAGATGTCGCCGAAGCCGGGAGCGATGAGGCAGCGCAGGCCCAGGTCGGCCAGCGCCCAGGGCGCCTGCTCGCGGCTCGACCCGCAGCCGAAGTTCGCGCCTGCGACCAGGATGCGCGCGCCGCGCCAGGGCGCGCGGTGGAGCACAAAGCCGGCTCGCTCGGCGCCATTGGCATCGAAGCGCAGGTCGTGGAAGGCGTGCGCGCCCAGGCCGGTCCTGCGCGTCAGCAGCAGGAAGCGCGCGGGGAAGATGATGTCGGTGTCGATGTCGGCATCCGGCATTGGCGCGGCGACGGAAGTGACGGTGGTGAAGGGCGTCATTGCAGCCAGTCCCGGGCGTCGGCCAGATGCCCGGCGATGGCGCTGGCCGCGGCACTGGCCGGGCTCATCAGGTGGGTGCGCGCGCCTGCGCCCTGGCGGCCCTCGAAGTTGCGGTTGCTGGTGCTGGCGCAGCGCTGGCCGGGCTGCAGGCGGTCGTCGTTCATCGCCACGCACAGCGAGCAGCCGGCGGCGCGCCATTCGAAGCCGGCGTCGATGAAGACCCGGTCCAGGCCCTCGGCCTGCGCCTGCCGCGCCACCGCGGCCGAGCCCGGCACGACGATGGCGCTGACCTTGGCCGCCCTGCGCCGGCCGCGCACGACGGCCGCTGCCGCACGCAGGTCCTCGATGCGGCCGTTGGTGCAGGAACCGATGAAGACGGCGTCGATGGCGACGTCCTGCAGCGCCGTGCCGGGCCGCAGGCCCATGTAGTCCAGCGCCTTGCGCTGCTTGCGCGCCGTGGCCTCGTCGCCGGCCTGCGCCGGGTCGGGTAGGCGACCGGTGACGGGCAGCACCTGGTCGGGGCTGGTGCCCCAGGTGATCTGCGGTGCCAGCGCCGCGGCGTCGATCGCCAACTCGCGGTCGAAGGCGGCATCGGGGTCGCCGTGAAGTTGCCGCCACTGGTCCAGTGCGCGCTGCCACAGCGCACCGCGCGGCGCCCCGGGCCGGCCTTCGAGCCAGGCGAAGGTGGCGTCGTCGGGCGCCACCAGGCCGCTGCGCGCGCCGGCCTCGATGCTCATGTTGCACACCGTCATGCGCTCGGCCATCGTGAAGGTGGCCAGGGTGCTGCCGGCGTATTCGATGCAGTGGCCCACAGCGCCGGCCGCGCCCAGTTGCCCGACGAGGGCCAGCGCCAGGTCCTTGGCGGCCACGCCGTCGGCCAGCCGGCCACGGGCCTGCACGCGCAGGTTGCGGGCGCGGCGCTGGCGCAGCGTCTGCGTCGCCAGCACGCATTCCACTTCGCTGGCGCCGATGCCGAAGGCCAGCGCACCGAAGGCGCCGTGGGTGGCGGTGTGCGAATCGCCGCAGACCAGGGTGATGCCCGGCAGCGTCCAGCCCAGTTCGGGGCCGATGACGTGGACGATGCCATGGCGGGCATCGCCCAGCGGGATGTAGCGCAGGCCGCTGGCTGCGGTGTTGCGCTCGAGCAGCGCCACCTGCTCGCGCGCCAGCGGGTCGGCGATGGGGCGGTCGCGATGGCGTGTGGGCACTGCGTGGTCGGCCACCGCCAGCTGCGCCTGCGGGCGCCGCACCGGCAGGCCGCGCGCCGCCAGGCCGGCGAAGGCCTGCGGGCTGCTGACCTCGTGCAGCATCTGGCGGTCGATGTAGAGCAGCGTGCTGCCGTCGTCGTCCTCGCTGACGACGTGCGCGGCCCACAGCTTGTCGTACAGCGTCTGCTTCAAGGTCCGGCACCCAGCCTGGCCATCGCCACCGGGCCCAGCGGCACGATGGTGGTCTTGGCCTGGGTGAAGAACTCGGGGCTGGCGAGGGCGCCGTCGCCGCCGAAGCCGCTGTCCTTCACGCCGCCGAAGTGCGAACGCAGCTCGCGCATCAGCGGCGTGTTGACCCAGACCACGCCGGCCTTCACCTCGCGGCTGCAGCGCATCACCTCGGTCAGGTTCTGCGACCAGACGTAGCTGACCAGGCCGAAGGGCGAATCGTTGGCGATGGCCAGGGCCTCGTCCAGCGTGTCGAAGACCTGCAGCGTGGCAAAGGGGCCGAAGATCTCTTCCTGGCACACGCGCAGCCGGTTGCCGGGCACCCGCACCGCGGTGGGCTGCAGGTAGCAGCCGCGCGCCAGGCCCGGCACCCGGGCGCCGCCGCACAGCAGCTCGGCGCCCTCGGCGCGGGCGATGTCGACGTAGCCCAGCACGCGTTCGAAGTGGGCGCGGTAGGCGAGAGGGCCCATCTCGGTGGCCGGGTCCAGCGGCGGGCCGACGCGGATGCGGCGGGCGCGTTCGACGAAGGCGGCGATGAAGCGGTCGGCCACGCCGCGCTGCACCAGGATGCGGCTGCCGGCCAGGCACATCTGGCCGTTGTTGGCATAGATGCCCAGCAGGCTGCCGTCCAGCGCGGCGTCGAAGTCGGCGCTGTCGAAGACGATGTTGGCCGACTTGCCGCCCAGTTCCAGGATCACCGGCTTCAGGTTCCTGCCCGCCGCGGCCGCGATGGCGCGGCCGGTGGCCGTGCCACCCGTGAACGCCACCATGTCGATGCCCGGGTGGCCGACCAGCGCCGCACCGGTGACGTGGCCGCGCCCGTTCACCA
>CAIWPS010000548.1 GCA_903914615.1 uncultured beta proteobacterium
CGCGCAGGCGGGCCTGCTGCCGCTGGCCTGTGCGCTGCTGCCCTGTGCGCTGGCGGGCTACCTGCTGGGCAGCCGGCTGCACGCGCGGCTGCCGGCGCAGCGAGCCGTGCAGGCGGTGTGGGTGCTGCTGATCGTCGGCGGGGCCGGCCTGCTGTGGCGCGCGCTGGCGATGCCGTGAGCGGGAAAGGTCCGCCCGAAGGCGCGGACTAGGCCCGTTCCAGCCTGAAGGCGCTCACCGCGTCGACCAGCTGGTTCGCCTGCTGGCGCAGGCTGCCGGCGGCCGCGGCCGACTCTTCCACCAGCGCGGCGTTCTGCTGCGTGACCTGGTCGAGCTGGCCCACGGCCGAGCTGACGTCGTTGATGCCGGCGGCCTGCTCGGCGGCCGCGGCCGTGACCTCGCCGATCATGTTCGACACCTTCTTCACCGAAGCGACGATCTCGTTCATCGTCTGCCCGGCATCGGCCACCAGGCGCGAGCCGGACTCGACCTTGTCGACGCTGATGCCGATCAGCGACTTGATCTCGCGGGCCGCGGCGGCCGAGCGCTGCGCCAGGTTGCGCACCTCGGTGGCAACGACCGCGAAGCCGCGCCCCTGCTCGCCCGCGCGCGCTGCTTCCACCGCGGCGTTGAGCGCCAGGATGTTGGTCTGGAAGGCGATGCCGTCGATGACGCCGATGATGTCGGCGATCCGTTTCGAGCTGGCGTTGATCTCGCCCATCGTCGTGACCACCTCGGCCACCACCGAACCGCCGCGCTCGGCGACCTCGGCCGCCGAACTGGCCAGGTCGTTGGCCTGGCGCGCGGCCTCGGCGGACTGGCGCACGGTGCCGCTGAGCTGTTCCATCGACGATGCGGTCTGCTGCAGCTGCGACGCGGTCTGCTCGGTGCGCGTGCTCAGGTCCAGGTTGCCGGCCGCGATCTCCGCGCTGGCCGTCTGGATGCTGCCCGAGCTGCCGCGCACCTGGCCGACCATGGTGCGCAAGGCCTGCTGCATGCCCTGCAAGGCGACCAGCAGTTCGGCGGCCTCGTCGCGTCCCTGCGCGCTTACGTCCTGCGTCAGGTCACCGGCGGCGATGGACAGCGCCAGCGCTTTCGCCTGCGCGATGGGCCTGACGATGGACGCCGTGAGGCGCCATGCCAGAACTGCGGCTAGCAGCACCGCCAGACCACCCCCGACGGCCAGCGCCAGCGAGCCGTCGGAGGCCGCGGTGTCGGCCTTGAGCCGGGTCTGCTGCATGACGTCGCGCTGCTGCTCGACCAGCTTCTGCACCGTGGCCATGTACCCGTTCGCCGCCGGGTAGAGCTTGGCAAACAGTTCGGCCGTGATGTCCTCGCCGGCTTCGTGGCGCTTGATCAGCCCGTTGCGCAGGGCCTGGTAGGCCTCCCGCTGTGCCGATATGGCGTCCAGCGCGTGCCTGTCGGCATCGGTCTCGGCGAGTTCGCCCATGCGCTTGACGCGCTCGCTCTGGGCGGCGATGACCGCCTGCAGCTCGTCCTTCATGCGCGCCTTGATCGTCGGATCGGTGGCGAAGAAGAAGATCCAGGAACGCGCGGTGTTGGACTCGATCGCCCGCATCCAGCGCTCCGACATCGACAGCTTCTCGGCATCGACGGTGGCCAGCCGCGTGGTCAGCACGCGCATGGTGGCGATGCGGTCGATGCCGAAGGCCACCGAGGCGGCGCACAGCAGGACGATCAGGGCAAAACCCAGCGCCAGGCGCGGGCCCAGGCGCAATGCGGACAAGGTGGGCATCGAAGCAGACTCCGGCGGAATGGCAGGTGCCGGGCCAGGGCAGGCCCGAAAACGCGGAACAGACCGCCGTTGTATCGGCGTCCGGGTACGTCGACTTGAGTGGACACCGTCGCGGGTGGGCCTAGTCGGGCCGCAGCACGATCTTGGCCGACGCGCTGCGCCCCTGGTCCAGGTCGACGAAGGCCTGCGCGCCGGCGGCCAGCGGCCGTTCCTCGACCCAGGCCAGGTTGCCGAACACGCCGCGGTGCAGGGCGTCCACGGTGGCGCGC
>CAIWPS010000549.1 GCA_903914615.1 uncultured beta proteobacterium
CGCCGGCCTGGTGCACCGGTTCACGCCGCAGGGCAGGCTGGACCGCTCGATCGCCGTGCCGGTGAGCAAGCCCTCGATGTGCGCCTTCGGCGGCCCGCGGCTCGACGAGCTCTACATCACCACCATCCGGCCGGCCGCCGCGGCCGGCACCGCCGAAGCCGAGCTGGCCGGCGCCACCTTCGTCTGCCGGCCCGGCGTGCAGGGCCTGGCCGAGACGCCCTTCGCGGCCGCCGGGACGGCCGTGCACTGACCCCGCCCGCCCCCTTTTGAACCCGCACCCGAGCCATGGGCCGCTGGGCGCCCAGGCGGAGCCCTGCGCCTTCATGCACCGAACCGACACACCCAGACCACCTATGGAGACCGACAACATGAAACACCGCAACCCCTCGCACAAGCTGTGGCTGAGCGCCATCGCCGCCGGCGTCCTGGGCCTCGTCCAGCAGGCCCAGGCCCAGGACCAGGCACCACAGGCGCCTCAGCCCGCACCGGCACCGCAGGCCGCCGCGCCCGAGCGCATCGAGGTCACCGGCTCGAGCATCAAGCACCTGGCCACCGAGGCGGCGTCCTCGGTCACCACGGTCAAGGCCGAGGAGTTCGCGCAGCGCGGCATCACCACGCTGGCCGACGTGATGATGACGCTGCCGCAGTCGCTGTCGCTCACGCCCTCGAACGCCGGCGCCGGCAGCAACATCAACCTGCGCGGCCTGGGCGTGAACCGCACGCTGGTGCTGGTCGACGGCCGCCGCCTGGCCAACGAGCCGACGGCGGACGGCTTCGCCAACATCGACGTCGTGCCGATGAGCGCGCTGTCGCGCATCGAGGTGCTCAACGACGGCGCGTCATCGATCTACGGCTCCGACGCCATCGGCGGCGTCGTCAACTTCCTCACCAAGCGCAGCTACGAAGGGGCGGGCATCACCGGCCAGGTGGTGCAGCCGCAGCGCAGCGGCGGCGGGGTCGAGCACCGCGGCAGCTTCATCGTCGGCAAGGGCAACCTGGCGGCCGACGGCTGGAACGTCTACGGCACCGTCGACTACCACGACCGCAGCCGGCTGGCGGCTTCCGATCGCGCCTTCCTCACCAGCTCGGACGTGCTGACCGCGCTCGGTCGGCCCCCCTCATTGGCGACGGGCACCTACGCCTTCCCGGCCAACGTCATATCGACCACCACCAAGGTTGCCTACAACCCCTATTTCTCGACCGGCTGCGACGCCCCGTACTCGATCCCGGGTGCCAAGGGCACCTGCGTGCTCAACCCCAACCAGTACAACACGGCGCTGTACGGCAACGCGCAGCTCACGCTGTTCACCCGCGGCACGCTCAAGCTCAGCGAGGACCACCAGCTGCGCATCGACTACATGCGCGGCCAGGAGTACATCGACAGCGTGCGCAACCCGGCCACCAGCGCCGTCATCACGACCGTCACGCCGTCGACCGCGGCGGCCGTCATCACGCCGGCCAGCAGCAAGTGGTACCCGGGCGGCGCCGGCGGCGTGCCGGCGATCGCGGCGCTGAAGGGTGAACCGCTGACCGTCGAGTACAGCTCCCCGACCCTGGCCGGCACGCGCGACCAGCAGATCAACCAGCGCCTGGTCGTCAACGACGAGGGCCGCGTCGCCGGCTGGGACTACAAGGCCGGCGTGGACCTGGGCATCAGCAACCGCAACATCATGTTGCACCAGGGCATCCTGGACGGCGTCAAGCTCAATGCCGGCATCTCCAACGGCACCATCAACCCCTTCGGGGCCCAGGACGCCGCCGGCCAGGCCTACCTGGACAGCATCTCTCTGAACAACGACCAGCTGCTGCGCGCTGCCAAGAGCTCCTTCACGGGCATCGACGCCACCGTCAACCGCGAGCTGATGACGCTGCCGGGCGGCCCGTTGTCGCTGGCCCTGGGTGCCGACGTGCACCGCGACACCGACCACGACGTCAAGGAAGCCATAGGCACCTATGCCGCACCGGTTGCGGCGACGCCGACGCTGTCGGACAGCGCACGCACCGTCAACGCCGTCTTCGCCGAGATCGAGGTGCCGCTGACCAAGAAGCTGACGCTGGACTTCGCCGTGCGCGACGACCACTTCAGCGATGTCGGCAACACCGTCAACCCCAAGGCCACCATCCGCTTCCAGCCCAACAAGATGGTGCTGTTCCGCGGCGCCCTGAGCACCGGCTTCCGCGCGCCGACGCTGTCCGACCGCTACGGCTACCGCGTCGCCGGCGCCAACACCACCACCTCGGTGCCGATGGACGACCCGGTGCTGTGCCCCAGCGCCACGCCCAACATCGCCGGCACGGGCAAGCCGCTGCCGGGCTACTCGGCCTCGGTGGTGTGCAACGTCAAGCAGCCCAAGCAGACGGGCTCGAACCCGAACCTGGTGCCAGAGAAGTCGAAGAACATGACCTTCGGCATCGTCCTGGAGCCGATCGCCAATGCCACCGTGTCGCTGGACGACTGGAAGGTCTCGATGACCAACATGCTGGCCAGCCTGCCCGAGAGCGCCTACACCAGCGACCCGCTGAAGTACCTGAACCTGTTCATCCGCAACCCGGACGGCAGCCTGAACTACATCCAGAACGACACCACCAACCTGGGCGGCCAGAAGGTGGCGGGCATCGACGTCAGTGCGTCCTACCAGCTGCCCAAGTCCGCCGCCGGCGTCTTCACGCTGGGCCTGGACGGCACCTACCTGACCGAGTTCGACAACCAGATCGACAAGGGCGGCCCCTGGGTTTCCAACATCGGCAACTTCGGACTCGCCAGCAACGGCACCACC
>CAIWPS010000550.1 GCA_903914615.1 uncultured beta proteobacterium
TGCCGTTACGATGCTTTGCGGAATCCCGGTGAGCGCGGCCAATGTCGGCAGCCCGATCTGAATGGCTTCGAGCGCGGTTTCAAGGGCTGCTACGACTGACGACCCAGGGCAGGCTACTTCGACCAGCAGCGCCGCCGCGATGGCCGAAAGACTGGCGCCCTCGAGGAATGATCGGCGCTTCACGCTGTCACCGCCTTAAGGTCGGCCAACAGTTGCGCCGTGTTCAGGCCGGGGATGTAGCCGGGGGTCGCCGCTTCAGCGGGCAGCAACACGTACGCCTCATCGACACAGACCTTTTGCCACCCCCAGGTAGCTTCGATCACAGAGCCCCACGTCTCAGCTTTGAGGCTTCCGGGCTCGTAATCCACCAGGTTGACGCAGTGGCCGTCCTGGGTAAGCGGGCCAGCCGTCCACGGACCGCCCGCGTCGAATTCCTGAATGCAGTTCACCTGCACTTGAAATCCGACGTACAGCGGGCCAAACAACGAAATGCACTGCTTGAGCAGTACCTCGTTGGTGATATCGACCTCGGCAAATGCCAGGATCGGGGCTTCCCCAAGCCAGGAGTTTTGCCGAATGTGCTTGCAGACGGTGAGCATATCGAGCCCGGAATCGGCGCCGCCCGTCAGTTGGAAATACAGCGAACGCACCTGTGCAGCAGTCGGTACCAACTGCCGGCCAACGAAGGCCCGCGCCGTCGTCGCGAAGTGCGCGAGTGCTGCGATTGTGCAGCATCCCAAAGTGTCGTTATCGTCCATCGGCAGAATCGACGCGGGGCTCGTGACGCCGAATTCCTTATAGGTCCGGGCGAGATTGCCGGTAGCCGTGGGGGGGGCTGCCAACGCTGGCAGGTAGTCTTTGATCTGCAGCGTGCGATAATGCCGGTCGTTTCGTTTGGCGAGCTTTCCGAACTTCATCAGATTTGCACCTTTACTTTCGCGGTGACTGCCTTATTGGCGTTGGCGTTGTTCTCCGTGACGGGGACGGAATGAATGGTTAGCCCGGTCTGCTGCTGAAAGGCTTGCAGTTGGGCCGTGATGTTGGCTTCCAGCGCTGCAATGAGCGCTTGAGCTTCGGTGATCGTCATAGTGTCTCCTTACACCAGCGGGCGTTTAGCATCCCGCAGAGTTGCTTCGTCCTCGTTGCGCTCCAGAAAAAACCGCCGCGCTGCATCCCGCATTTTTGGCTTGCGTCCATCCCATTTCCAGAGCCCCTGCCAGTCTCGCTGGATGTCGCGGTACGGGTCGAACTGGTGATCCCGCAGAATGTCGATGCGGTCACCGTAGCCGCGAGAAACCTTGTTTCCGTGCCAATTATGGACCGCGAAGTTATCGACGCACCCGATGTTTGCGTGAAGGGCTGCCGCGCGCTCGCGCCACTCCTGGATTGACCGAATGTACCCCGGAAGTTGGAGCTTCATTTCCGCGTGTGTGTCGGGCAGTTGCGTCAGGCCGGCCGCCATGTGGTAGTCACCGGACCCGAGCACGCAGGTATCGAGCAAACCTCCTACGGTCTCAAACGCCGAACGGCGCCA